>JBBDTK010000019.1:0-10995 GCA_040904405.1 Solirubrobacterales bacterium
CAAGGGACCACCTGCAAAAGCGCCCCCACGACCTGCTGCGCAACGGCCTCCGGGGGAGGGGGACCCGGACCCCACCCTCCACGACCTGCTGCACGGCCTCCGGGGGAGGGGGGACCCGATCCCGCTACGCCCCCGCAACGGCCTCCGAGGGAGGGGGGGACCCGATCCCCGCCTACGCCCCGCGCCGCGGCCGTTTCGGCCGCCGCGCCGGCGGCCCGACGATTTTCTCCGGCCCGTCGCGCTGCTCCAGCGCCACGTACTCGCGCTCGCGCTCGCCGGTGTAGATCTGCCGCGGCCGCGAGATCTTCTGCTCGGGGTCGTCGTTCATCTCCATCCACTGCGCGACCCAGCCGGCGGTGCGGGGGATCGCGAAGATCACCGTGAACATCTCGGTCGGCACGCCGAGCGCCTCGTAGATGATCCCCGAGTAGAAGTCGACGTTGGGGTAGAGCTTGCGCGAGGTGAAGTACTCGTCGTCGAGCGCCTGCTTCTCGAGCTCGCGGGCGATCTCGATCAGCGGGTTGTACTCGGTCGCCTCGAAGACCTCGCCCATGTGCTTCTGGATGATCCGCGCCCGCGGGTCGTAGTTCTTGTAGACGCGGTGGCCGAAGCCCATCAGTTTCTCCTCGCGCTCTTTCACCCGTGCGAGGAAGCCGGGGATGTTGTCGACCGCGCCGATGCCGCGCAGCATCCGCAGCACCGCCTCGTTGGCGCCGCCGTGCAGTGGCCCGTAGAGCGCCGCCACGCCCGCCGCCACCGCCGAGTAGGGGTCGACGTCGGAGGAGCCGACCCCGCGCACGGCGCTGGTCGAGCAGTTCTGTTCGTGGTCGGCATGGAGGATGAAGAGCACGTCGAGCGCCCGCGAGAGGCTCTGCTTCGGTGTGTGCTTCATTTCCGTCTTCTTGAACATCATCGAGAGGAAGTTCTCGGCGAAGTTGAGGTCGTTGTCGGGGTAGACGTAGGGCAGCCCCATGTTGTGCCGGTAGGAGAAGGCGGCCAGGGTCGGCAGCTTGGCGATCAGCCGCACCGCCGCCATGTAGCGCTCCTCGGGGTCGTGGATCTGCTTCGCGCCGGGGTAGAAGGTCGAGAGGGCACCGACCCCGGCCAGCAGCATCCCCATCGGGTGGGCGTCGTAGCGGAAGCCCTGGAAGAAGTGCTTGAGGTCCTCGTGGACGAAGGTGTGGTGGGTGATGTCGTAGACCCAGCGCTCGAGCTGCGGGGCGGTCGGCAGCTCGCCGAAGATCAGCAGGTAGGCGACCTCGAGGAAGCTGGAGCGCTCGCAGAGCTGCTCGATCGAGTAGCCGCGGTGTTCGAGCACCCCGGCGCTGCCGTCGATGTAGGTGACCGCCGAGCGGCAGGCCGCCGTGTTGGTGAAGGCCGGGTCGTAGGCCATCATCCCGAATTCGTCCTCGTCGACCTTGATCTGGCGCAGGTCCATCGCCCGCACGGTCCCGTCCTCGACCGGCAGCTCGTAGGTCTTGCCGGTGCGGTTGTCGGTGACGGTCAGCGAGTCGGCGCTCATGCGGCGCGCATTCTCGCAGCTTGGGCTCGTCGTTTCGTCAACGGACCGGCAACGGCTCGAACTGAGTCATCGCGTGCAGGGTCGCGAAGCGCTCGTCGATCTCCTCGCGGGTCAGGCGGGCCACCCGCTCGGTGCCGAAGTCCTCGACGTTGAAGGAGGCGAGCACGGTGCCGTAGCCCATCGCCCGCCGCAGGCAGGATTCGTCGAGCTCGCCGTCGTGGCTGTCGATGTAGCCGAGGAAGCCGCCGGCGAAGCTGTCGCCGGCGCCGGTCGGGTCGCGCACGTCCTCGAGCGGGAAGCCGGGCAGGGCGAAGAACCCCCCCTCGGTGAACAGCGCCGCCCCGTACTCGCCCTGCTTGGCGACGACCGCGCGCGGGCCGCGCTCCATCACCGCGCGGGCGGCGCGGGCGAGGTTCGGCTCGCCGGTCAGCTGGCGGATCTCGGCGTCGTTGACGATCACGCAGTCGACCTCGGCGATCGCCGCCAGCAGCGAGTCCCTCGCGGTCTCGATCCAGAGGTTCATCGAGTCCAGCGCGCAGAAGCGGGCGCCGTCGCACTGGGCGCGGACCTGGCGCTGCAGGTCGGGCTGGATGTTGGCGAGGAAGAGCACGTCGGCGTCCCGGGAGGCGGCCGAGAGCTTCGGCTCGAACTCGCCGAAGACGCCGAGCCGGGTGTCCTCGGTGTGGGCGACGTTGAGGTCGTACTCGTAGTGGCCGCGCCAGAAGAACGACTTCCCTCCGGGGACCCGCTCGACGTCGTCGACGTCCACGCCGCGCCGGCTCAGCACCGCGAGCTCGGCCGCGCCGAAGTCCTCGCCCACCGGCCCCACCGGCCGCACCTCGGTGAAGAAGCTGGCGGCGAGCGAGAAGTGGACCGCGGTGCCGCCCAGCATCCGCTCGCGCTCCCCGAACGGGGTCTTCACGGAGTCGAATGCGATCGATCCGACGACGGTGAGCGACACGAGATTCCTTCCGGATTGGTGGTTTGAGGGCAGCCGGCTCGGGGATGGTAAACCTGTGATGCGAACGGCGGCAGGCGGCGCAACATCGGCCAGGTTGGCCTGTTGCGGGTCCTAGGTGGCACCAGAGCGACAGGGGTCGGCGGGCGATCGTCCCGTCTCCGGGGCGCAGACCCGCAAGGGCTTCCGGCTCGACATCCAGGGCGTGCGCGGCTTCGCGCTGGTCCTGGTCTTGGCCTGCCATGCGGGCGTGCCCGGCTTCGCCGGCGGCTACGTCGGCCTCGACATCTTCTACGTCCTCTCCGGCTTCCTGATCACCGGCCTGATCCTGACCGAGCTCGACCGCAGGGGCGCGGTCTCGATCGGCCGCTTCTACGCCCGCCGCGCCAAGCGGCTGCTGCCGCTGGTCGTCACCGTGCTCGCTTTCACCGTGCTCGGCTCGGCGCTGCTGCTCTCGCCGGCGCAGAGCCAGCAGGTCTCCGGCGACGTGCTGGCGGCGGCGCTCTACGTGGTCAACTGGCACTTCATCGCCGAATCGGTCGACTACTTCGCCTTCGGCGAGACGCTGACCAGCCCGGTCCAGCACTACTGGTCGCTCTCGGTCGAGGAGCAGTTCTACCTGCTCTGGCCGCCGCTGCTCGGCCTCGGCGCCCTCGCCGCGCGGCGGCTCGGGATGAGCGTCCGCGGCGCGATCGCGATCCTGATCGTGCCGGTGGCGGTGCTCTCGCTCCTCTACAGCATCGAGTACACGCCCGGCGACCCGCGCAGCGCCTACTTCTCGACCCTGACCCGGATCTGGGAGCTGGCCGCCGGCGGCATCCTCGCCCTGGTCCTGCCGGCCGGCCTGCGGCTGCCCCGCCCCGTCTCCGCCCTGCTCGCCGGCGCCGGGCTGGCGATCCTCCTCGCCACCACGGTCGCCTTCAGCGGCGCCACGCCCTACCCGGGCTGGCGGGCGCTGCTGCCGGTCGGGGCGACGATCGCGATCATCGTCGCCGGCGCCGCCTACGCCGTCTCGCGGCCGATCGGCCTGCTCACCCGCGCCCCGCTCCAGTACCTCGGCAAGATCTCCTACGCCTGGTACCTCTGGCACTGGCCGGTGATCGTCTTCGCCGGGGCGACCTGGGGCCATCTCTCGACCCCGGCCCTGGTGCTGGCGACGCTGGCCTCCGGCGTGCCGGCGGTGCTCAGCCACTACGCGATCGAGGAGCCCTTCCGCCGCTCGCGCTCGCTCGGCCGGCGGCCGGCGCGGGCGCTGGCGCTGGGCGGCGCCTGCACGGTCGCCGCGGTCCTCCTCGCCTTCGGGCTGCAGGCCTCCAACCCGCCGGTCCCGACCGCCTCGCCCGAGCTGGCCCAGGGCGCGCGGGCGATCGGGCCCGAGAACCCGGCCAAGCGCTCGGTCGACGCCCTGCGGCCGAGCCCGGTCGACGCCCCCGGCGACAAAGGCCGGCTCTGGGACGACGGCTGCGTGCTGCTCAAAGACGACACCGACTCGCCCGAGTGCGCCTACGGCGACGTCGACTCGGAGACGACGGTCGTCGTCTTCGGCGACTCGCACGCGCTGCAGTGGTTCCCGCCGCTGCTCGAGCTGGCCGAACGCAGGCGCTGGCGCCTGGTCGGCCTGGTCCGCGCCGGCTGCATCGTCGCCCAGGCCACCTACGAGCGGCCGTGCAACGTCTGGCGCAACAAGGCGATGCGGCGGATCATCCGCCGCGAGCAGCCCGACCTGGTCGTGATCAGCACCTCGACCGGCGCCCGCTACGAGATCGTCCACGACGGTCGCCGGCTCGACCGCCGCGCCAGCCAGCCGCTGCTGATCGCCGGCTTCGCCCGCACCCTGCGGCGGCTGGTCCGGTCCGGCTCCCAGGTCGCCGTCATCCGCGACCAGATGCTGGCGCCGTTCAACCCGCCCGACTGCGTCTCGCGGAACCGCGACAACGTCAGCCGCTGCACCTTCTTCTCGCGCCGCAAGCGCAATCGCGCCTTCGACGCCTTCGGCACCGCCCGCGTCCGCGGGGCGAAGCTGATCGACCCCAACCGAATCCTCTGCCCGCGCCACCGCTGCCCCTCGGTGATGGGCCGGGTGCTGGTCTACCGCGACACCTACCACATCTCCGCCACCTTCGCCCGCACTCTGACGCCTTGGCTGCGCCGGGAGCTGCCGCTGCCGCCGCGCGACCGTTGAGCGGCCGCCGGCCGCCTTCTCAGTAGGGTGGCGAGCGATGCGAGCTGTGCGGATAGAGAAGTTCGGCGGCCCCGAGGTGCTCGAGCACGTCGAGATGCCCGACCCGGAGCCCGGCGAGGGCGAGGTCGTGGTCGAGGTCGCCCGCAGCGGGGTCAACTTCGCCGACACCCACGCCACCCGCAACGACTACCTGGCCGAGCAGGCGCTGCCGCTGGTCCCCGGGGCCGAGATCAGCGGCCGCACCCCGGATGGCCGCCGCGTCGCCGCGATCCTGCCCGCCGGCGGCTACGCGGAGAAGGTCGCCGCGCACGAGGCGCTGCTGATCCCCGTCCCCGACGAGGTCGACGACGACCGCGCCGCGGCGCTGCTGCTGCAGGGGCTGACCGCGATGGCGCTGGTCCGCCGCTGCGCCCGGATCGAGCCGGGCGAGACGATCGTGGTCGAGGCCGCGGCCGGCGGCACCGGCTCGCTCTCGGTCCAGCTCGCCAAGCGGGCCGGGGCGAGGGTGATCGGGCTCGCCTCCAGCGCGGAGAAGCGGGCGCTGGCCGAGCGGCTCGGCGCCGACGCCACGGTCGACTCGCGCTCGCCCGAGCTGAAGGACGCGATCCGCGAGGCCAACGGCGGCGAGCGGGTCGACGCGGTCCTGCAGATGAGCGGCGGCGAGGCCTTCGACGCCGAGCTCGGCGCCCTGGCCCCGTTCGGCCGCATGGTCGTCTTCGGGATCGCCTCGCGCGAGCAGCGCGACGTCTCCACCGCCGCCCTGCTGCGCGGCTCCAAGGCCGTGATCGGCTTCTGGCTCGTCCACCTGCTGATGCGCCGCGAGCTGGTCGCGCCGATGATCGGCGAGCTCTTCGAGCTGGTCGCCGCGGGCGAGCTCGAGGTCGGCGTCGGCGAGGTCTACCCGCTCTCGGAGGCCGCCCGCGCCCACGAGGACCTGATCGCCCGCCGCACCACCGGCAAGCTCCTCCTGGACCCCACGTCAAACGCCGCCTCCTCTGCTCCCGAGAATGCCTGAAGAATCAGATATGGACAGGATTCTCTCCCGCGTCCGGGGGCGGCTATGACCACCTTCAAGGAGCTCGGCCTCTCGCCGCCGATCCAGCAGACGCTGGACGAGCTCGGCTACGAGGACCCGACCCCGATCCAGGAGCAGGCGATCCCGGAGCTGCTCGCCGGCCACGACGTGATCGGCCAGGCGCAGACCGGGACCGGCAAGACCGCCGCCTTCGGGCTGCCGATGCTGCAGTACCTCGACCCGGCCGACGCCGAGGTGCAGGCGGTCGTCCTCACCCCGACCCGCGAGCTCTGCATCCAGGTGACCCAGGCGCTGCGCGCCTACGCCGAGCACCTCGACGTCGAGATCGTCGCCGTCTTCGGCGGCGCCCCGATCAAATCGCAGCAGTCGCAGCTGCGCTCCGGCGCCCACGTCGTCGTCGCCACCGTGGGCCGGATGATGGACCTGATGTCGCGCCGCTCGCTGGTCCTCACCTCGGCCCGCTACGTGGTCCTCGACGAGGCCGACGAGATGCTCGACCTGGGCTTCATCGAGGACGTCGAGAAGATCCTGCGGATGTGCCCGAGCGGTCGCCAGACGGCGCTCTTCTCGGCGACGATGCCGCCGCCGGTCAAGCGGCTCGCCGAGAGCTACATGTACGACCCGACGACGATCAAAATCACGCCGAAGAAGCTGACCGTCGACGCGATCGCCCAGGCCTTCGTCGAGGTCCCGGCGAGGGAGAAGGCGGCGCGCCTGGTCGAGCTGCTGAAGACCGAGGAGCCGGAGCAGGCGATCATCTTCTGCCGGACCAAAATCGGCGCCTCGAAGCTGGAGAAGACGCTGAAGGACAAAGGCCTCGACGTCAAGGCGCTGCACGGCGACCTCAGCCAGGGCGTCCGCGACGGCGTGATGATCGCCTTCAAGGACCACCGGGTCAAGCTGCTGGTGGCGACCGACATCGCCGCCCGCGGGCTCGACATCGAGCACGTCACCCACGTCATCAACTACGACGTCCCCGCCTCCTCGGAGGTCTACGTGCACCGCATCGGCCGCACCGGCCGGGTCGGCCGCACCGGCCGCGCGATCACCTTCGTCACCCCCGCCCAGCGCGACGAGATCGGCCGCATCGAGCGCGACGTGAAGACCTCGATCGGCGAGTGGGAGAGCCCGGAGGAGCGGATCGAGCACGCGCCGCGTCCGCGCCGCCGCGAGCGGGCCGAGCGCGCAAAGGTCGCCGAGGGGCCGCCGAAGGCGGCCAAGCCTGCCGAGCACAATGAGAGCGGCCGCGATGGCGAGCCGGCCGGCGATGACGACGCGGCCAAAGGGACCAAGCTGTTCGTCAATCGTGGCGAGCGCAGCGGCATCGAAGAGGAGGACCTGCGCTGGGCGCTGCGCGAGGGCGCCGTCCTGCCCGAGGAGGCGATCCACGACGTCCGCGTCCTGCACCGCTTCTCCTTCGTCGAGGTCGACCCCGACCACGCCGACCGCACGGTCGAGTTCCTCGACGGCACCAAGCTGAAGGGCAAGGAGATTCGGCTGGAGATCGCCAAGTCGTAGCGGTCGGGGTTCTCCTGGGAGTGCCTATGTTCGCTTCGCCTTCGGCTTCGCTCACCAGGTTGGTGCGGCTTCGCCGCAAATATCTCTCGCCGGTGCGCCGCTTCGCGAGGCACTCCCAGGAGGACCCCCGACCGCTTTAGCTGGGTCGGGTGCGCCGCTTCGCGAGGCACTCCCAGGAGGACCCCGACCGCTTTAGCTGGTCAACTCTCTGATCTTGGCGAAGAGGGCGTCGAAGTCGATCGGCTTGGCGACGAAGCCGCTGACCTCGAGCCCGGCGTCGTCGAGCCCGTCCCCGTCGGTGTGGGCGCTGACGATCAGGGCGGGCATCCCGACTCCCTCGGCGCGCAGCTCGCGCAGGGCCTCGATGCCGGACTTGCGGGGCATCATCGCGTCGAGCAGGAGCAGGTCGGGAGGCGCCACGGCACGGTGCACCGCGTCGACGATCTCCTGGCCGTCGGCGGCGGTCTCGACCTCGTGTCCCTCCAACTCGAGCCGGGTGCGGAGCAGCAGCAGGATCGTCTCCGAGTCGTCGGCGACGAGGATGCGGGCCATCAGGCCGCCTCGGTCGTCGAGGCTGGTTGCGACACGGTCGGGCCGGTCGAGCCGATCGCCGGCAGGCGGAAGCGGAAGCTGGAGCCCCTGCCGGGGGTCGACTCGGCCTCGATCGTGCCGCCGTGCAGCTCGACCAGCGACTTGGCGATCGCCAGGCCGAGGCCGGTGCCACCGACCCCCTGCGTCTCGCCCGCGTCGCCGCGGGTGAAGCGCTCGAAGACGTGCGCCAGCTGCTGCTCGGGGATGCCGGGTCCGTCGTCGATCACGTCGATCTCCACATCGGCCCCTGCGCGCCGGGCCTTCAGCTCGATCGACGCACCTTGCGGGCAATACTCATTCGCATTCGTAAGCAGATTCACCAGTACTTGGCGAATCCGGTCGCGATCGGCCTCGACCTGCGGCAGATCTGCCTCGACCCCCTCCTCCAGCCGCTGGCCGCGGGCGTCGAACTGGGCCCGCATCGTCCGTGCCGCGTCCTCGACCAGGGTCGCCACCGCGGTCGCCCGCGGCTCGATCGTCAGCCGGCCGGCGTCGCTGCGGGCGAGGTCGAGCAGGTCGTTGATCAGCCGCACCAGGTGACGGGTGTTGTCGAGGATCACCTCGAGCGTCTCGCCCTGCTTCGGGGTCAGCATCTCGCGCTCCAGCATCAGCAGCTCGGCGAAGCCCTGGACCGAGGTGAGGGGGCTGCGCAGCTCGTGCGAGGCGGTCAGCACGAACTCGTCCTTCATCCGTTCGAGCTGGTCGCGTTCGCCGGCCCGGCGCTGCAGCTCCGCCGCCATCTCGTTGAACGCGCCGCCGAGCGCCGCCGTCTCCTGCAGCCCGCCGACCTCGACCCGGGCGTCGAGGTCGCCGCCGGCCAGCTGCCCCGAGGCCTCGACCAGGTCCTCCAGGGGGCGGCGCATCGATGAGATCAGGCCGCTGAAGAGCAGCGCCGCGGCGGTCAGCCCGGCGATCAGCCCGGCGCCGACCAGCAGCGCCGTGTCGCGCGTCTCGCGGTCGATCTGGTCGCGCAGCGCCTGCCGTTCGCGCTGCTGGCCGACGATCGCCGAGCGCGCTGCGGTCGGCGCGCGCCCTTCGGCGAGGCGGTTGCGGGCGGCGATCTCGACCTGGTAGGAGCGCGCGGTCGCGTCCTCGAAGGCCTGGCGCTGCTCGAGGAAGCGGGCGACCCCGATCACGGCCATCGCGGTGAGCAGGGCGAAGGCGATCGCGAAGCCGATCGTCAGCCGGTTGGCGAGCGACGGGCTGAGCCTGAATCGTCCTCGGGAAATGCGTTTTCTCCTCTCGTATCTGGAAATCTCGATACACCGGGAGACTCCCGGATACCTCGGGAATATGCTGCCGAAGGTGGGCGACGAGGCTACAGGCACTCCCGACGGCAGCGCCGCGGCGCTGCAGGGGATCGATCGGGCGGGGGTCGAGGCCTGGTTCGAGCAGCATGTCCCGGGAGTCGAGCTGCCGCTCGCCTTCGAGCGGATCGCCGGCGGCCACTCCAACCTCACCTACCGGGTCACCGACGCGGCCGAGCGGCGCTGGGCGCTGCGCCGGCCGCCGCTGGGCAAGCGGCTCGGATCGGCCCACGACATGGCGCGCGAGCACAAGGTCGTCTCGGCCCTCGGGCCGACGCCGGTCCCGGTCGCGCCGGTGGTCGGCCTCTGCGAGGACGAGAGCGTCAACGGGGCCCCCTTCTACGTGATGGAGTTCGTCGACGGGCCGGTGCTGCGCGGGCTGGCCGAGGCCGATGCCTTCCCCGACGAGGCGGACCGGCGGGCGATCGGCGAGCGCGTCGCCGACACCCTGGTGTCGATCCACGCCGTCGACCCCGACGCGGTCGGCCTCGCCGACCTCGGCCGCAAGCAGGACTACGTCGCCCGCCAGCTGCGCCGCTGGCAGGGCCAGTGGGAGAACTCGAAGACGCGCGAGCTGGCGGCGATCGACTCGGTCCACGACCGCCTCGCCGCCCGCATCCCCGCGCAGGGGCCGGCGACGATCGTCCACGGCGACTACCGGCTCGACAACATGATCCTGACCCCGGCCGGCGAGGTCGCCGCGGTGGTCGACTGGGAGCTCTGCACGCTCGGCGACCCGCTCGCCGACGTCGGCCTGCTGATGGTCTACTGGCCCGAGGCGGGCGAGGCGGGCGAGGAGCCGATCGCGCTCGGCCAGCCCGCCAACCTGGCGCCCGGGTTCCCGACCCGGGCCGAGCTGCGCGATCGCTACGCCGAGCGCTCCGGCCGCGACCTCGCCGAGCTCGACTTCTTCGTCGCGCTCGGCTACTGGAAGCTGGCGATCATCCTCGAGGGCGTCTACGCCCGCTACAAAGCCGGCGGCTACGGCAAGGCCGACGCCGGCGTCGAGTACTTCGCCCGCCTCGTAGAGCGCCTGGCCGAGGCGGCCGAGGCGGCCGAGCGGCGCGGCTGAGCCGCCGCCCCGTTCGCCTCGCGACCCCAACCCGAAGTTGCATCCGCGCCCGCTCCGCGGGTCTAAATGCAACCTCGCGAACGTGGTTTTGGACCCTCTCCATCTTGCGGGTTCAGGGTCCTCCATCCGGCAGTGGATACGGACGATCGGATGCACGCGGTTCCGGTCGATCGCCTATGGCGTCTCAGTAATCGCCCCGGGCCTCCTGGGCGGCGCGCAGCGCCGGCAGCGCCGCCAGGTCCTTGGGCCGGCCGAGGGCTTCCTTGGAGGCGATCACCTGGTCGACGGTGATCGCTCGGATCGAGAACTCCCGAGTGAGCTCTCGACGGTGATCGCTTGACTCCAAGGGGCGGACCTGGGATTCTGCCGCCATTCCCCCAATTGGGTGATGGGGGGTCCTTCGACCTTTGCCTGGCCGATCAGCCTCCTTGCCCACGAAATCAAGGAGAGGTCTCTTGAAGCAGAAACGGAAGTGGCGTAAGCCATCACCAGCGATGATCGTCGCGATCGCGGCGCTCAGCGTCTCGCTCGTCGGTACGGCGTTCGCCGGCCCGATCGCGGAAATCAGCCTCAACAAAGGCGAGAAGAAACAGATCCGCAAAATCTCCCGCAACATCACCAACCGGATCTTCAACCGGCGGGCCGGCAAACTCGTGGGCCCGCAGGGGATTCCCGGCCCGCAGGGGGAGAAAGGCGATACCGGCCCAATTGGACCGAGTGACGGATACTCGTCAAACACGAGTGAACTCCTTGGCTGATGCATATCCGGTTGGTTCCGTTTGCTCTCAGGCAGCCCGGCGGGTGATCTC
>JBBDTK010000020.1:0-631 GCA_040904405.1 Solirubrobacterales bacterium
CCATCCGCCAGGTCGGGTGCGCGAGCGCCTCCTCGACCCCGACCCCGTCGAGGTCGGTGCGGCCGCGGAAGGGGCCGCCGGAGGCGGTCAGGACGAGGCGCTCGACGGTCCCCGGCCGCTCGGCGCCGATCAGCTGGAAGAGGGCCGAGTGCTCGGAGTCGACCGGCAGCAGCCGCGCTCCGGTCGCCGCGGCCAGCGCCGTGGTCAGCTCGCCGCCGATCACCAGGCTCTCCTTGTTGGCCAGCGCCACGTCGATCCCCTCGCTGAGCGCGGCCACGGTCGGCCCAAGCCCCGCCGCGCCGACGATCCCGTTGAGGACCAGGTCGGGCTCGGCGTCGGAAATCAGCTCCCTGATCCCCCCCTCGCCCGAGAGCACCCGCCCGCCCCACTCAGCGCGCGCCCGCTCCACAGCCCCAGCATCGGCCAGCGCAACCACCGGCACGCCATGCTGCCGCGCCTGCTCCAAAAGCAGCTCCCAGCTGGAGCCGGCGGCCAGCCCCACCACCCGCAGCTCCTCCGACCCCGACACGATCTCCAGCGCCTGGGTTCCGATTGAGCCGGTCGACCCAAGTATCAGGATCTTCTTCATAGCGACGCCCAGCATAGGGACAGGGACGCTCGGGGTGGGGGG
>JBBDTK010000020.1:641-8102 GCA_040904405.1 Solirubrobacterales bacterium
CGACCTCAGTACACGAACTGAACCGAGAGGTAGTACCCGACGACGATCGTGAACAGCACCGCGTCCAGCCGGTCGAGTAGCCCGCCGTGGGGGCCGAAGAGCCGCCCGGTGTCCTTGCGCCCGAGATCACGCTTGACCATCGAGGCGAAGAGGTCGCCGAACGGCGCCACGGCGGCGACGGCGGCGCCGATGATCAGCGCGTCCAGGCCGGAGAGCCAGTCCTGGTAGAGGCCGGCGAACCAGAAGGCCATCGTGCCGATCACGAAGCCGCCGATCAGGCCCTCGATCGTCTTGTTGGGCGAGAGGCCGGGGGCGATCCGGTGCGAGCCGAACATGCGGCCGACTGCGTAGGCGCCGGTGTCGGCGGCGAAGGTACCGATCAGCACGTCGATCAGCAGCGCCGCGCCGTGGTCGGGCAGGTCGCGCAGCAGCACCGCGTGGACCAGCGGCAGCCCGATCCAGACCGCGCCGAGCACGGTCACCCCCATCGAGCCGACGATCCCGCCGCGGTCGCGCCGGCGGGCACCGAAGAGGAAGAGCAGCGGGAAGCTGGCGGTGGCGACCAGCAGGACGTTGAAGGCGGTGCCGAGATGGGCGGCAGCGACCATCGCCACCACGGCGAGGTAGGCGGCGGCCTGGATCGGCCGCTCGGCCGCGGTCATCACGAAGTACTCGCGCAGGCAGATCAGGCCGATCGCGGCCATCGCCACCGCGAAGGGCAGGCCGCCGGCGACGGTGATCGCGATCGCGAAGGCGATCCAGGGGATCGCGACGAGGACCCGGTGCGCGGTCTCACCCCGCCGCGGCGCCGGCTCGCGTGGCTCACGCTCGGCGACCGGCTCGTCGGCGAAGAGGTCGGCGTCGAAGAGGTCGCGGACCATCAGGCCCTCGCCCCGAAGCGGCGCTTGCGCGACTCGTACTCGCGCAGCGACTGCTCGAACGCCTCGCGGTCGAAGTCCGGCCAGAGCTCGTCGCGGAAGACCAGCTCCGAGTAGGCGCACTGCCAGAGCAGGTAGTTGGAGAGGCGGCGCTCGCCGCCGGTTCGGATAAGAAGGTCGGGGTCGTGCATCTCGGGTGCGTAGAGCTGTCGGCGGAACTCCTCCTCGGAGCCACCCTCGAAGCTTCGTGCCGCGTCGACGATCTCCGCCCGGCCGCCGTAGTTGAAGGCGACGAAGAGCGAGATCCGATCGTTGGCCGCGGTCTTCTGCTCGGCCCAGCGCATCCGCTCGACCAGCTCCGGCGCCACTCCCTCGCGGCGGCCGATGAAGCGCATCCGCACGCCCTCGGCGTCGAGCTCCGGGGTCTCGGCGTCGATCCGCTCGCCGAACATCCGCATCAGGCCCTCGACCTCCTCGGCCGGCCGCGACCAGTTCTCGGTCGAGAAGGAGAACACGGTCAGCTCCTCGACCCCGAGCTCGGCCGCGTCGCGCAGCCGCGCCTTGACCGTGTCGGCGCCGGCCCGGTGCCCGTCGACGACCGGCAGGCCCCGCTGCTGCGCCCAGCGCCCGTTGCCGTCGGTGATGATGGCTACGTATTTAGGGATGTTCACGGTCAGAGAGACGGCGAGAACCAAGCAGGTCGGGGGATGCAGGGAGAGAGGTGAGGGAGCGCACTTCTAGTGCGTGACCGAGCCGATCGACTGAAGACCCCGATATGCGCCGGTTTGCAGCCGTCTCACACCTCGAGGATCTCCTCTTCCTTCCCCTTCAGCAGGGCGTCGATCTCGGCGATCGCCTCGTCGGTCTGCTTCTGCAGGGCGGCCTCGGCGCGGCGCTCGTCGTCCTCGCCGGCTTCGCCCTCCTTCTTCAGCTCGCGCAGGTCGCTCATCGTGTCGCGGCGGATGTTGCGCACCGCGATCCGCCCCTCCTCGGCGACGCCGTGGACAACCTTGACCATCTCGCGGCGCCGCTCCTCGGTCAGCTCCGGCACCTGCAGGCGGATCACGTTGCCGTCGTTGTTCGGGGTCAGGCCGACGTCGGACTCCTGGATCGATTTCTCGATCGCTCCGATCGAGCCCTTGTCGAAGGGCGTGACGGTGAGCAGGCGGGCGTCGGAGGTCGCCACGTTGGCGAGCTGCTTGAGCGGCGTCTGGGTGCCGTAGTAGTCGACCGAGATGCGGTCGAGCAGGTGCGGCGAGGCACGGCCGGTGCGGACCGTGGCGATCTCGCCACGGCTCGACTCGACCGACTTGGTCATCCGGCCTTCGGCGTCTTTGAGCAGCTCGTCGATCAGCTCCACTGATTCCTCTCCGCGCTCAGGTCGCGGGAGCGCTGGAGACCAGCGTCCCGACCCGCTCGCCGCGCACGATCCTATCTATGTTGCCCTCGTCGGCCATGTTGAAGACGTAGATCGGCAGGTCGTTGTCCATGCAGAGCGAGAGCGCGGTCGAGTCCATCACCTTGAGCCCGCGCTCGATCGCTTCGCGGTGGCCGATCTCGGGGATGAAGGCCGCCTCGGGGTTCAGCGCCGGATCGGCGTCGTAGACCCCCTCGACCCCGTTCTTCGCCATCAGGATCGCCTGCGCGTGGATCTCCAGCGCCCGCAGCGCAGCCGCGGTGTCGGTGGTGAAGAACGGGTTGCCGGTGCCGGCGGCGAAGATCACCACCCGGCCCTTCTCGAGGTGGCGCATCGCACGGCGCCGGATGTAGGGCTCGGCGACCTCCTTGACGTCGATCGCCGACATCACCCGCGTGTGCGCGCCGATCTTCTCCAGCGCGTCCTGCAGGGTGAGCGCGTTGAGCACGGTCGCCAGCATCCCCATGTAGTCGCCGGTGGCGCGGTCCATGCCGGCGGCGGCGCCCTGCAGGCCGCGGTAGATGTTGCCGGCGCCGACCACGATCGCCACCTCCACCCCGCGCCCGCGCACCGCCCCCACCTGGCGCGCGATCCGTTCGACCTGCTCGGCGTCGGTGCCGTGCTCGAGCTCGCCCATCAGCGCCTCGCCCGAGAGCTTCAGGAGGATGCGCCCGAATCTCGGCTCCGCGCTCATATGGGCGGGACTCTATTCCTCGCCGACGCGGAAGTAGGCGAAGCGGGCGACGCGGACGTTCTCGCCGGTCTTCGCCGCCAGCTCCTGGCGCAGCTCCTCGATCGACTTCGAGTCGTGCTTCTCGGCGTTGACGTGGGGCTGGTCGAGCAGCGCGACTTCCTGCGCCCACTTACCGAGCTGCCCCTCGACGATCTTCTCGACCACGTTGTCCGGCTTGCCGTCCTCGCGCGCCTTCTGCTCGAAGACCCGCTTCTCGGCCTCACGCTCCTGCGCCGGAATCTCCTCGATCGTGACGTACTTGGGCGCCGCCGCGGCGACATGCAGGGCGACCTCGTAGGCGAACGCCTTGAAGTCCTCGTTGCGGGCGACGAAATCGGTCTCGCACTGGACTTCGACCATTGCCCCGACCCTGTCGTTGGCGTGGATGTAGGAGGCGACGACACCCTCGCTCGTCCCCCGCCCTTCCCGTTTCGCGGCCGAGGCCTGACCCTTGACCCGCAGGATCTCGATCGCCCGCTCGACGTCCCCGTCGGACTCGGCGAGGGCGGCTTTGCAGTCCATCATCGCGGCCCCGGTGCGGTCGCGGAGCGCCTTCACGTCGGCGGCGGTGACGCTCATTTGCCGGCCTCCTTCGCCTCGCCCGCGGGTGGCGTCGGGGGTTGACCCTCCGGCGGGTGAGCCGGAGGGCTGGTGCCGGCGACAGGGCCCGCGGCCGGTGGCGTCTGGGCGGCCTTTTTAGCTGCCGCCTCGGCCGCTTTCAGTTCGGCCGCTTTCTTGTCGGCCTCCTCTTTCTCCTTGCGCAGCTTCTCTTCCTCCTCGCGCTTCTTGCGCTCGTCCTCCTCCTTTTTGCGCCGTTCCATCTCCTCCGCCAGGCGCCGCTCCTCCTGCACCCGCCAGGCGCCGGCGCCCTCCTCGATCGCGCCGCCGATCGTGCCGATCACCAGCTGGCAGGAGCGGATCGCGTCGTCGTTGCCGGGGACTACGTAGTCGATCTGGGTCGGATCGCAGTTGGTGTCGACCAGGCCGATGATCGGGATCCGCAGGCGGACCGCCTCGCGCACCGCGATCTCCTCGGTTTTGAGGTCGGTGACGAAGACCGCGTCGGGCAGCCGGTCCATGTCGCGGACGCCGCCGAGGTTGTACTCGAGCTTGGCCAGTTCGGCCCGCATACCCATCCGCTCCTTGGTCGGCAGCAGCTCGAGTTTGCCCTCCTCCTCCCACTCGGTGAGCTCGTGCAGGCGGGAGATCCGCGCCGAAATCGTGTTGAAGTTGGTCAGCAGCCCGCCGAGCCAGCGCTGGCTGACGTAGGGCATCTTGCAGCGGTCGGCCCATTCCTGGACCGGGCCGCGGGCCTGCTTCTTGGTGCCGACGAAGAGCACCGTGCCGCCGCCGCGGGAGAGCTCGCCGGCGAAGCGCCGGGCGTTCTCCAGCAGCCCCTCGGTCTGGGCGAGGTCGATGATGTGTATCCCGTCGAGCTCGCCGAAGATGTAGCGGCGCATGTTCGGGTTCCAGCGCCGCGTCTGGTGGCCGAAGTGGACACCGGCTTCGAGCAGCTCTTTGAGGCCTGCCTCTGGCATTGCGAATCGTCTCCTTGGGTTTTTTGGTGAAGCCCCGCCGCCCTAGCCGGGGACTCGGCACGCTGCCGGTCAGGATCCGGGACGGCACGACGGGGGTCGGGTTGGAACGCGGATTGTAGGGCGGCCGGGCTGCTCAGGCGGCGCGGGCGGCGGCGAGCGCGGCGCCGAGGTCGGCGGGCAGCTCCGATTCGAAGCTGAGCGCCTCGCCGCTCGCCGGATCGGCGAAGGCAAGCCGGTGGGCGTGCAGGAACTGGCGCCGCAGGCCGTACTTGCGCTCGCCGCCGTAGGTCGGGTCGCCGACCAGGGGATGGCCGATCGCGGCGAAATGGGCGCGGATCTGGTGCGTGCGGCCGGTCTCCAGGGTCGCCTCCAGGTAGGTCTCGGCGGCGAGCAGCTCGAGCACCTCGAAGTGGGTCCGGGCCTGGCGCGAGGCGGCGCCGGCAACCGCCATCCGGTGGCGCTGGCGCGAGGCGCGCCCGATCGGGGCGTCGATCGTGCCGGTGCGGGACTCGAGCCGGCCGCGCGCCAGGGCCAGGTAGGCGCGCTCGACCCGGCGCCCGCGCACCTGCTCCTGCAGGGCCGCGTGGGCGGCGTCGTCGCGGGCGACGACCATCAGGCCGCTGGTCTCCTTGTCGAGGCGGTGGACGATCCCGGGCCGCACGGGATCCTCGCCGCCGTCGAGGATCCCGGCCAGCTCACCGACCAGAGTCGGGCCGCTGTGCGAGGGGGCCGGGTGGACGACCAGGCCCGCCGGCTTGTCGACGACGGCGAACGACTCGGCGAGGTGGACGATGCGCAGCTCGCCGCTCACTCGGGCTCCAGCAGGTAGATCAGCGCCAGGGCGACGACGCCCAGGGTCACCGCGACATCGGCCAGGTTGAACGGCGGCCAGGCGAGGAAGTCGAGGTAGTCGGTGACCTCACCGGCGACGATCCGGTCGATCAGGTTGCCGAGCGCGCCGCCGGCCAGCAGGCCGACCGCGAGCCAGATCCAGGGCCGGGCCGGCTCGCGGCTGAAAATAAAGCCGACGAAGGCCAGCGCGAGGAGGCTGAGCGCGACGAGCAGGGGGCCGCCGCCGCTGGCGAGGCCGAAGGCGATGCCACTGTTGTGCGCCAGGGTCAGCGAGAGCGGGCCGAGCACGTCGACCTGCTCGCCCGGCGCCAGGCTGGACTCGACGATCCGCTTCGCCGCCTGGTCGAGAACGACGACGAGGAGGGCGAGCGCGCCGGCACGGCGCCAGGCGCGGGCAGCGGCGCCGCTCACCCCGAGATCAGGCCGACGACGAGCCCGCGCAGAACCACCAGGACGATCAGGCCGATCATCGGGCTGAGGTCGAGTGCGAAGCCGCCGCCCCCGATCGGCGGCAGCACGCGGCGGAAGAGGTTGAGATAGGGGTCGGTGGTCTCGGTGACGAAGTCGAGCAGCCGGCGCAGGGTCGGGTTGTAGGGCATTCGCGGCACCCAGGAGATCAGCACCCGGATCAGGATCAGGATGATGTAGACGAGGAACAGCGCGCCGACGTAGTCGGCGACGTCCTGGCGGCTGAGCGCGAGCGGGATCACCCCCGCATCCTCTCCAGCGAAGCCCGCACGGCCGCCTCGAAGGCCTCGCGCGCCCCTTCCTGATCCAGCGCTTCGAGCCCGGCTTCCGTGCTGCCCCCGGGCGAGGTGACGGCGACGCGTACGTCGGCCGGACGACGGATGCGCATCAGCGCCCCCGCGCCAGCCGCGGCTCCGACGACCAGCCTTTCGGCCAACTCCGCGTCAAGGCCGGCGCCGACGCCGGCGTCGGCGAGCGCCTCGGCGACCAGGGCGAAATAAGCCGGCGAGCAGCCCATCAGCGCGGTGGCGAGGTCAAACTGCGAGTCGGGCAGCTCAACGACGGACCCGAGAACGCTCAGCTTCTCTCGGACCCCTGAACTGAACTCCCCGGCAATGCAAAGCACGCCGCCGCCCACCTCCACTGCGACGTTGGGCATGACCCGCCCGACCTCGGCGTTGGGGAATACGGCTTGGACGTTCTCCAAGGGGGTGGCCCCCAAGATCGAGATGACCGATTCTGCGCCCGCCAGTTCACCGGCCGCCTGCTGAAGTGCGCCGGGCTTAACCGCGAGGAGCACGACATCGGCCCGCTCCGCCAGCAGCCCATTGGACTCGACAGCTTCGCCGCCAAGATCCGCGGCCAGCTTGCTAGCCCTATCGGAGTCCGGATCGAAGAACAGCATCCGATCCCACGCTCCCGCCCAGCCCCGCGCAATGGCAGCAGCCATGTTCCCGGACCCACAAAAACCGATGATCATGTCTCGCACCCTAGTTGTCCCGGGAATGCTAGGAGGAGCGGGTATCCCTCCTCCGGAGGCTCCCGTACAGGCAAGTCGAGCCCTTACCCAGGATCAGCTGCGCGACGGCCTCCGGGGGAGGGATACCCGCTCCTCCCCGCTGCGCGACGGCCTCCGGGGGAGGGTCACCCGACCCGGCCCCCCAACTAACCCAACTAAGACTGGTTGAAGAACCCTTTGTCGAGCAACCGAGCCTTCTCCTCGGCCGAAACCTCGACATTGCGCGGAGTCAAGAGGAAGATCTTCTCGGCGATCCGCTGCATGCCCCCTTCGAGCGCGTAGGTGAGGCCGGAGCAGAAGTCGATCATCCGCTTCGAGAGCTCGTGATCGGTGGTCTGCAGGTTGAGGATCACCGGCACCGAGCGCTTGAACTGGTCGGCGACCTGCTGGGCGTCGTTGAAGTTGCGCGGGATGACGAGGTGGACCTTGATGTCGGAGTCCTCGCCGACCGGGCGCAGCACCCGGGTGCGCGAGGCCGAGATCGGCTCGTCGTCGGCGAAGATGTCGTCGATCTCGTCGAGCGCCGCCGCCGGCGCCTCCTCGGCGCGCGAGGCACG
>JBBDTK010000020.1:8112-10924 GCA_040904405.1 Solirubrobacterales bacterium
GTCGCGGCGCGAGCGGCGTGAGGTGGGCAGTCGCCGCACCTGGCCGGATTCGCGCCGCGCCTCGATCTCCTCTTCGGAGGTGTCGGGGAAGTCGTCGTCGTATTCGGGGCCGTGCTCGTGCTCTTCGGCGAGCCCGAAATAGACCAGCGCTCTATGCCAACTGTCACGTAGGGCCATCGTTAGGCGTCATTCGGCTCGGTCTCGCCGATTCCTCCAGGCATTATTCCCGAGTTCGCGTCGTTTCACACGTACAGGGCGGTTCCCAGGCGGATTATCGTCGCTCCCTCCTCGACCGCGACCGGCCAGTCCTGAGAGGTGCCGATCGAGAGCCGCTCGAGCCCGTGCTCGGCGGCGAGCTCGGCGAGGCGGGCGAAGTGGGGCCGCGAGTCCTCGGGGTCGGTGCTGAACGGCGGCATCGTCATCAGCCCGCCCACCCGCACCGGGCAGCGCTTCAGGAACGAGGCCAGGCCGGCCGGGTCGATTCCGCCCTTGCCCCGCTCGCCGGCGACGTTGACCTCGACCAGGACCTCGATCTCGGGCCCCCCGTGGCGGCCCAGCTGCTCCAGGGCCGACTCGCTGGCGACCGAGTGGATCAGGCGGCAGAGCGGCAGCAGCCGCCTCACCTTGCGGCTCTGCAGGTTGCCGACGAAGTCCCACTCGAACGCCTCGCCCCAGCGCTCGTGCTTGGCCTCCAGGTCCTGCTGGCGGTTCTCGCCGACCAGGCGCACGCCCGCCTCGGCGAGCGCCCCCATCTCCTCCAGCGGCACGTACTTGCTCGCGGCGAGGATCTCCACCCGCTCGCCGGCGCGCTCGCGGACGCGCTCCAGGTTGGCGGCGATCCTCGCCGGGTCGAGGCCGTGGATCAGCCCGGCCACGTTAGCCCTCCCCCGCCTCGAGCCAGCGGATGCCGTCGCGCTGCTCCCACCTCATGCGGACCCCCGGGCGGCATCGAGCGCCGCCGCCAGCTCCTCGTCCCGCCCCGACAGCTCGCCGTCGAGCTTGGCGCGCAGGGCCGCGGCGAGGCCGAGGCCGACCGCCGGACCCTCGGGCACCCCGGCCGCGATCAGGTCCTCCCCGTCGATCTCCAGCTTCACCGAGCGCCACTCCAGCAGGTAGCGGTCGAGCCACTCGGCGCCCAGCGCCCGCGCGAGGACGAGCTCGACGGGATCGCGGCGGCTTGCCAGCTCGACCGCAAGCGACGGGCGTCGCGGGTGCGCGGCGGCCAGCTCCTCCTCCCCACCCGCCGGCCCCAGCGCGGCCTGCATCAGCGCCCGGTCGCGGGGGGCGAAGTCGCGCCAGGGTGGCGCCGCGAGCAGCTCGCTCACGCGGGTCGCCAGCTCTATCCCGCCCTCGCGCAGCGCGATCAATCCCCACTCGGCGAGCAGCCCGAAGCCGCGGACCGCCTCGGGTTCAGCGGCCAGCCGCAGCAGCTCGACCTTGCGACGGTCCGCCGAGACAGTCTCCAGGTCGGCGTCGCGCAAGAGCGCCTCGGTCTCCGCCTCGAGAGTGAAGCCGAAGCGGGCCGCATACCGGGCGGCGCGTAGGGCGCGGGTGGGATCGTCGACGAAAGAGCGCCGGTGCAGCACCCGCAGCAGGCCGGCCTCCAAATCGGCGTGGCCGTCGAGGGGGTCGATCACTCGTTGCCCACCTCTCAGCGGGAGCGCCATCGCGTTGATCGTGAAATCGCGTCGCCCAAGGTCGGCCTCGATCGTCGCCGCTGGAACCACCGTCGGAAGGGCGCCGGGCCGCTGGTACACCTCCTCGCGCGCCGTGGCTATGTCGACCTCATGCCCGTCGAGGCGCAACTTGGCGGTGGCGAAGCGCTCGTGCTCGATGACCTCCGCTCCCAACCCGGTTGCCAGCGAGGCCGCGTCGCCGATCACGACCAGGTCGACGTCGGTCCTCTCGCACCCGAGCAGCAGGTCGCGCACAGCGCCGCCGACCAGGAAGACGGGGTCCTCGCCGGATGCCGCACGGACCAGGTCCAACTCGGGGTAGGCGTCGCGCATCGCAGCGCCGATGTTGTCGAGCCGCACCTCGGGCATCTGCGGTCGAGCCTACGCCCGCACGGGGATGCCTGCCTCGGCCATGTGCCGCTTCGCCTCGCGCACCCGGAATTTGCCGTAGTGGAAGATCGAAGCGCAGAGGACGGCGTCGGCCCTGCCCTCTGCGATCGCCTCACTGAGGTGATCGAGGGACCCGGCCCCGCCGGAGGCGATCACCGGCACCGAGACCGCCTCGGCGACGGCCCGGGTCAGCTCGACGTCGTAGCCGTCGTTGGTGCCGTCCCTGTCCATGCTGGTCAGCAGCACCTCCCCCGCCCCGCGCTCGGTCGCCTCCCTGGCCCAGGCGACGGCGTCGCGCCCGTCGACCTTCCTGCGTCCGCCGTTGACGTAGACGCCGTAGCCGTCCCGCTCGCGCTTGGCATCAATCGCGATCACCACGCACTGGGCGCCGAAGTGGGCGGCGAGCTCACCCAGCAGCTCGGGCCGGGCCAGCGCGGCGGAGTTGACCGAGACCTTGTCGGCGCCGGCGTCGAGCACGGCCTGCGCGTCCTCGACCGAGCGGATGCCGCCGCCGATCGTGAACGGGATGAAGACGTTGTCGGCGGTGCGGCGGGCGAGCTCGACGATCGTCTCGCGCTGCTCGTGCGAGGCGGTGATGTCGAGGAAGATGAGCTCGTCGGCGCCCTCGGCGTCGTAGCGCTCGGCCAGCTCGACCGGGTCGCCGGCGTCGCGGATGTCGACGAAGTTCGTTCCCTTCACCACCCGTCCCCGATCGACGTCGAGGCAGGGAATGACGCGCTTCAGGA
>JBBDTK010000021.1:0-1797 GCA_040904405.1 Solirubrobacterales bacterium
ATGAATGGCGCGACGGCGACCGTCGCGCGCCCCGCGATCGGAGGGCGTCCGTATACTGCGACGCCCTATGAAGCGCACCTACCAGCCGAAGAAGCGGAAGCGGGCGAAGACCCACGGCTTCCGGGCGAGGATGGCGACCCGCTCGGGTCGCGCGATCTTGAAGCGCCGCCGCGCCAAAGGCCGGAAGCGCCTCACCCCGGCATGAGCCTGCCCCCAGCCGAGTTCGAGTGATGGCGCAGAAACGACGCCGGCTCTCGCGCAGCGGCGAGTTCGACCGTGTCTACCGCGACGGCTCCTCGCAGGCGACCCGCCACCTGGTGCTCTACAGCTTTCCGCGGCGTGAGGACGGGGAGGAGGGCGTCAGGCTCGGGGTCTCGGTCAGCCGCAAGGTCGGCGGCGCGGTTGCGCGCAACAAGGTCAAGCGCACCCTGCGCGAGGCGTTCTGGGCTCTCTCCGACCGCCTTCCCCCCGAGCACGACTGCGTCCTCGTGGCGCGGCCGGAGATCGCAGGGGTGATCGAGCGCGAGGGGGTTGCCGGCGCCCGGGCGAGCATCGAAGAGGCGCTGGACCAGCTCGCGGGCGGGGAGCGTTCCACGTGAAACGGGCCCTGCTGGCGCCGATCGCCGCCTACCAGCGCTGGGTCTCGCCGGCGCTGCCACGCCGCTGCCGCTACGAGCCGACCTGCTCCGCCTACGCCACCGAGGCGATCCGTCGCTTCGGGGCCAGGGGCCTGCTGCTCGCCTGCTGGCGGCTGCTGCGCTGCAACCCGTTCAGCCACGGCGGCTTCGATCCCCTCCCGAAGCGCTTCACGCTGCGGGTCGGACCGGTCGATCCCGCCGACTACCACCGCCACGGAGCGTGCCCATGATCCCCGCCGCGAACGTGCTGCAGCCCCTGATCGACATCGCCAACGAGGTGCTCAAGTTCTTCCACGACGACGTCGGGCTGAGCTGGGGCCTCTCGATCATCGCGCTCACCTTCGTCACCCGGGCGCTGCTGATCCCGCTCACCTACAAATCGCTGAAAGGGATGCGGGCGCTGCAGGCGCTGCAGCCGCAGCTCAAGGAGATCAAAGAGAAGTACAAGAACGACCAGAAACGCATGCAGCAGGAGATGATGCGCTTCTACCAGGAGAACAAAGTCAACCCCTTTGCCTCCTGCATCCCGCTGCTCGCCCAGCTGCCGGTCTTCATCACCCTCTTCTTCCTGTTGCGCGACCAGCTCCCCGACGACATCGACTGTCCGGCCGTGGGGGAGTGCCCCGAGGCCTCCTTCTTCCTGATCTCCGACCTGACCGCGAAGGCGGCGGGGGGCGAACTGCTCATCCTGCTCGTCCTCTACGTCGGCACGCAGCTCGTCTCCGGCCTGGTGATGGCGGTCACGGCGGACAAAAACCAGCGCATGCTGATGCTCGTCCTGCCCTTCATCTTCATCCCCTTCGTGATCACCTTCCCGGCCGGCCTGGTCCTCTACTGGATCACCACCAACGTCTGGACGATCGGCCAGCAGTACGTGATCCAGAGGGTGATTCCGGCGCCGGTCGCCCCGACCCCGGAGCAGGTCGCGGCCGCCAAGCCGCCGCCCAAACCGCCGAAGAAGAAGAAGCGGCGTAGGTAGCCTACGTGTACTAGGGGGTGTCCCCCGCCCGGACAAATGCCGGTCTAATAGACCGGCATTTTGAGTATCCGCCCGTTCCGGGGACACCCCCTGGCCCGCCTCCCACGGTGGAAGAGCTTGGAACAAGTGACTATCCACAAACCCCCGCGCACGTCTGGCGGCACCGGACACACTGCGCGG
>JBBDTK010000022.1:0-10859 GCA_040904405.1 Solirubrobacterales bacterium
GGGGCCGGGGCTGCCGGCGACCGGCGCGGGCGACGGCGCGGGCGAGCCCTCCTCCCCGGCGGACCGCTCGGGCCGGACGGGCGTCCGGCCGACCCGCGAGACCTCAACGCCCAAGCCGCAACCCAAGCCCAAGCCGCCGCCTCAGCCCGCGCCGGTCCCGCCGCCGCCGCCCGAAGAGCCGCCCACGACGACCGAGCCGCCGGAAGAACCCGAAGAACCGCCCCGGCGCGAACCGCCCGGCGTCCCTCCGACCGGCGGCCAACCCGGCTCCTTCGTCCCGTAGGGCGAGCGGCCCTCTCAGATGCGGCCGATGTCCTCGGCGTCCGTGCGATCCAGGCGCTCTTCCAACTGAGCGATAGCCCCGCGGGCGAGGCTGGGAGGAACGTCCCAAAGGCCCCGCACGGGCGAGGATAACCGCATAGGCTTTAGCTTCCCGGACTAGCCATGGGCATTCTCGACGACGCGATCAAAGAGCATCTTGAGCTGAAGCGTCAGCACGGCGCCGATGCGTCTGAGCTGAGGCAGCTCGAGGACGAGGCGTTCGGCGCTGCGGAGCGGCCCGGGGGCGAGCAGGCGGCGCCCGACCCGGTTGCCGAGGCGCCGACCGAGTTCATGCAGCAGCCCGACCTGGAGCAGCCGGGCGAGCCTGAGGCGAGCGCGGCGGTAGAGATCGAGGAGGAGCAGCCCAAACGCGCTCCCAGAGCCGAGATCGCCGACCTGCAGGAGGGACCTGAGCCGCCCGCCCCACCCGAGCCCGCCGAGGAGGAGGCGCCGGCGATGGAACACGAGACGGTTCCCGAGGCGCCCCCGGAACCCGAGCCCGTTCCCGAGGCCACTCCCGAGCCCGAGAGCCCCGACATCGCCGCCTCCCACAGCACCGAGGAACGCGAGCGGATCGGCGAGCAGCCGACCGAGATGTTCGACGTCGAGCAGGAGCCGGGCGATGCGGACGCGGAGCCGTCGCTCGAGCCCGATGCCGCCGGGGAGCAGGAGGACGACGTCGACGACGACTTCTGGGACGACAAGCGGCTCTCCGACGAGCTCGACCAAGCGCTCGAAGGGCCCGGCGACGATCTCCCCACCGATGATGCGGACGCGGAGGAGCCCGGGGCGGCAAGCCTCGCCGTGGAGCCGGCAGAGGAGGCAGAGCAGGACCAGCTCGCCGAGCAGGACCCCGAGCCCGGGAGCGAGGAGCACGACGCGCTCGAGGACACGCCGGACTTCCTCGAGGAGGCGCCCGAGGACGACCGCCTCTGGTTCGAGCAGAAGCCGCCCAAGGACTTCGACTTCGACGACTGAGCGCAGATCGAGCTGCATGAGGCAGCTTGAAGTGTTAAGTACGTGTTTGTTTCTGTTCACTCATGTTCTGTGTGAGTGTTAGGGTCGCTTCGAAAGGCTGAGCGACGGATCGGGGGAGTTCGGCAGTGCCTTCAAACGATCCAGCGAACTCAAACGGCAACAGCTCGACCTTCGAGCAACTGCTCGAGGCGGCGCCCGACGCGATCGTCGGGGTTGGCGACGACGGCAAGATCGTCCTTGTCAACGGCCAGGTCGAGGCTCTCTTCGGGTACCCGCGTGAGGATCTGCTCGGCGAAGAGGTCGAGGTCCTCGTCCCCGAGAGGTTCCGTGCCTCCCACCCCAGGCACCGCAAGGAGTACTTCGCCGAGCCGCGGACCCGGCCGATGGGCGCCGGCCTCGATCTCTACGGATTGAGACGGGATGGCACTGAGTTCCCGGCGGAGATATCGCTCTCCTCGATCATGACCGAGCAGGGGCAGCTCGCCACGGCTGCGATCCGTGACGTCACCCACAGCCGCGCTGCCGAGAAGCGATTCGAACAGTTCCTGGAGTTCGCGCCTGACGCAATCCTGGGAGTGGTCGCGAGTGGGGAAATCGTCCTCGCCAACCAGCAGGCGGAGACCGTCTTCGGCTACAGCCGTGAGGAGCTGGTCGGCCAGGGGATCGAGATCCTGATCCCCGAGCGATTCCGCAAGATCCACCCAAGCCATCGCCGCGGGTACTTCGCCGAGCCGCGGACCCGGCCGATGGGCGCCGGCATCGAACTGTTCGCCCGGCGCAAGGGGGGCGAGGAGTTTCCAGCCGAGGTCAGCCTCTCCGGCATCGAGGAGGAGGATGGGAGCACCCTCGCCATGGTCGCGATCCGCGATATCAGCGACCGCGCCGAAAGCGAGCGGGAGAAGGCGCTGCAGGAACAGCTCGACCAGTCGCGGCGCTTGGAGAGCGTCGGCCAGCTCGCCGGTGGGATCGCCCACGACTTCAACAACATCCTCGGCGTGATCATGAACTACGCCGAGTTCGTCGGCGACGAGTTGCCGCCTGACTCCAAGGCGACCGATGACGTCGAGGAGATCCGCCGCGCGGCCGAGCGCGCCGCCGCCCTGACCCGCCAGCTGCTGATCTTCAGCCGGCGCGAGGTCGTCCAGCCGGAGGTGCTCGATCTGAGCAAGGTCGTGTCCGAGCTCGAGAACCTGTTGCGGCGGGCGCTGGGGGAGCGGGTTGCGCTGCAGACCCGCTTCAGCGATGACCTTGCGACGATCGAAGCCGATCCGGGTCAGATCGAGCAGGTGCTGGTCAACCTCGCGGTCAACGCGCGCGACGCGATGCCCGAGGGAGGCCGCCTTCTGATCGAGGCTGAGAACGCCGAGCTCGACGAGGAGTACGCCTATATGCATCCCAACACGGAGGCGGGGGCCTACGTTCGCCTCAAGGTGAGCGACACCGGCATCGGCATGGACGAGGAGACCATCGCGCACGCCTTCGAGCCCTTCTTCACCACCAAGAGAAAGGGCGAAGGGACCGGCCTGGGCCTCGCCACCGTGTACGGAATCGTCACCGGGGCCGGCGGTCGAGTCGACATCTACTCCGAGCCCGGCATGGGCACCACGGTCAAGGTTCACCTGCCGGCGACCGGCGCCGCTCCCAGCTCTGACGGGGAAGGGGACAGGAAGCAGCGACCCGAGGGCCACGGCGAGGTCGTACTGGTCGTCGAGGACGAGGCTGACGTACGGCGGATGGCCGAGCGCATCCTCGGCAAGGGGGGCTACTCGGTGATCGGCACGACCGGGGGCGAGGAGGCGCTCGAGGTTTGCCGGAGGACCGATCAGCCGATCCATCTGCTCCTCACCGACGTGATCATGCCGGAGATGCTCGGCACCGAGCTGGTCGACCAGGTCAGGCCGATCCGCCCGGACGTAGGGGTGATCTTCATGTCGGGCTACAGCCACGACGTCTTGGCGCCGCAGGCGCTGGCCGGGCAGGGCGGAACCGCCTTCATCGAGAAGCCCTTCAGCTCCAGTGACCTGTTGCGGGCCGTCCGCGGCCTGCTCGACGCCCCTGCGAGCGAGAGGGCCGGATGACGCGGGAATCCACGCAAGCGAAATCGCGGGCAGAGCCGAAGGGGCGGGGCAGGCGCGATCTCGAGCGCATCCTGGCCACCGACGATCGGCCCGAGGTGCTGCGGCTGATCGACCGGTCGCTGGGCGAGCGCTATGCGTGCGAGTTCGCGGGCAGTGTCGAGGAGGCCCGCGAAAAGCTGACGGCCGACGGCGCTTTCCAGCTGGCCCTCTGCGACATCCAGATGCCAGGCGAGTCGGGTCTCGTGCTGGTCGAGGAGATCGCCAGCGACCACCCCGAGATGGCGATCGTCCTGGTCACCGGGGTGGACGATTCCGAGGTCGCCAAGCGGGCCTTCGAGATGGGGGCGCACGGCTACCTGGTCAAGCCGTTCTGGCCCGGCCAGCTGCTGATCACGACGATGAACGCGCTGCGCCAGCGCGAGCTGGAAATCGCCCAGCGGGCGCACAGCAAAGCCCTCGAGGATCGGCTCCAGATCCTGATGGACCGCGCCCCGGTGCCGATCTACATCAAGGGCAGCGACCGTCGCTACCTGCTGGCGAACCGCGTCGCACACGAAGTCGCCGGCCTGCGGCCCGGCGAGCTGATCGGCCTCGGCGACACCGACATCATGCCGCCGGAGGCCGAGCGCCAGGTCGCCGAGACCGATCACCTGGTCCTCGACCAGGGCGGGACCTACGAGGCGGAGGAGACGCTGCAGGTCGGCGATCGCCTGAGGACCTTCTTCACCGTCAAGTTCCCCTATGTAGACGACCAAGGGGAGATCGCGGGCATCTCCGGGATCTCGACCGACATCACCGACAAAAAGCGGGCCGAGACGCTGGCGGCGCAGCTCGCCACAGAACAGGAGCGGGCGATCGAGGAGCTGCGGGCGTCGCGCCAGGAGACGGTCGAGCGTCTGGCGAAGGCGCTCGAGGTGCACGACGACGAGACCGGCAGGCACGTCAACCGGATGGCGACGATCGCCGCCCTCCTCGCCGCCCGGGTCGGTCTCGATCCCGATCGAGTCCTGCTGCTGCGGACCGCGGCGCCGATGCACGACGTCGGCAAGGTCGCAACGCCTGACGGCATCCTCCAGAAGCAGGGCCCTCTCGCCCCGGAGGAGCGCGAGGAGATGGAGCGACACACCACCTTCGGCTACGAGATCCTCGCCGACTCCGAGAGCGAGCTGCTGCAGCTCGCGGGGACGATTGCGCTGACGCACCACGAGCGCTGGGACGGCGGGGGCTACCCGCAGGGGCTCGCCGGTGAGGAGATCCCGATCGAGGGGAGGATCGCCGCGGTCGCCGACGTATTCGACGCTCTGCTCAGCGACCGCTGCTACCGCTCGGCGCTATCCCTGGATGACGCGGTGGAAGTGATGCGGGAAGGTCGGGGTACCCATTTCGACCTTCAGGTCGTGGACGCCCTGCTCGGCAACCTCGAGGAGGCGCTTTCCCTTCGTGGCTGACAATCGCTACAAACGCGCCGTAACCCGCTGAGCCGCCCCTACACTTCGGGCGAGGGGCCATAGCTCAGCTGGAAGAGCGCCGCCTTTGCAAGGCGGAGGTCGCCGGTTCGAGCCCGGCTGGCTCCATCGATCGCCTCAGCCGGCGGTCGCGGCTGGCTGCGGCAGGTGCTGGTCGGCGTGGTAGCTGCTGCGGACCAGGGGGCCGGCGGCGACCGACTCGAAGCCGAGCGCGTAGGCCTCGCGCTCGAGCGCCTCGAACTCCTCCGGGTGCCAGTAGCGCTCGACCGGCAGGTGGTTCTCGGTCGGCCGCAGGTACTGGCCGACGGTCAGCACCTGGACCCGGTGCTCGCGGAGGATGCCGAAGGCCTCGACCATCTCCTCGAAGGACTCGCCCAGACCGACCATCAGCCCCGACTTGGTGAGGACGCCGGCGCCGCCGATCTCCTTCGCCATCCGCAGCACCCGCGCCGAGCGCAGGAACTTGGAGCCGCGGCGCGCCTTCGGGTAGAGCCGCGGCACCGTCTCGACGTTGTGGTTGAAGACGTCGGGCCGCTCGTGGATCACCTTTGCCAGCGGCATCTCCTGGCCGCGGAAGTCCGGCGTCAGCACCTCGACCCTGCAGCCCGGCGCCTGCATCCGGATCGAGCGGATCGTGCCGACGAAGGCGCTCGCCCCGTAGTCGGGCAGGTCGTCGCGATCGACCGAGGTGACGACCGCGTGCCGCAGCCCCATCTTCTTCACCTGGTTGGCGACGCGCAGCGGCTCCAGCGGGTCGTTCCAGCTCGGCACCCCCGTCTGCACGTTGCAGAAGCCGCAGCGGCGGGTGCAGACGTCGCCGAGGATCATGAAGGTCGCCGTGCCGCGCTCCCAGCACTCGCCGACGTTGGGGCAGTTGGCCTCCTCGCAGACCGTGTGCAGGCCCTCGCCGCCGATCTCCTTCTTCAGCCGGCGGTAGGTCGGCCCGCCGGGCGCCGGCACCTTCAGCCAGGGCGGCTTGCGGGCGCGGCGGAAGGGGACGGCGTCGTCGCCCTGCGCCGCGGTCCCGCCGGGCTTCGCGCGCGAGCGGGTGACGTGGACGCGCCCGGCGCCGGCCGTCTCGGTCGAGGTTGACATCGACCCGAGCCTAGCGAGGTCGCGACTCAGGTCCGGCGCGGTTTCGGTCATTCGACGGTTGTCCTCGCCGTGGCACGTGTCACCCGGGGGCGCTCGGTCGCGGCAGGGCGCTGAGATTGTCGAGCCCCAGGGCCGCCACCTCGCCCGCGACCGGCTCGCGGTCGAGGACCTCGCCGTAGCGCCGCGTCACCGTCGCGGCGAAGGCGGCGATGTCCTGCTCGCCCCCGAGCTCGCGGCCGAGCGAGGTGACGCGGCAGTTATCGATCCCGCACGGCACCACCCACTCGAACGGCTGCAGGTCGTTGTTGACGTTGACCGCGATCCCGTGGGTGGTGACGCCGCGGCTGACGTGGAGGCCGATCGAGCCGATCTTGCGCGCCTCGGCGCCCGGCTCCGCCGCCGCCCCCGGCGGCTCGCCCTCGGTCCAGACCCCGGTCAGGCCCTCGATCGTCCCCGCCGCGATCCCGTGCTCGGCGAGCGCGGAGATCGCCACCCGCTCCAGCGCCCGCACGTACCCGTGCACGTCGTCGCCATAGGCCTTCAGCGAGACGATCGGGTAGGCGACCAGCTGCCCCGGCCCGTGGTAGGTGACGCGGCCGCCGCGGTCGGTGTCGCGCACCGCGATCCCCTGCGCTTCGTACCACTCGGCGCCCATCGGCAGCTCCTCGGCGGTCGAACGGCGGCCGCGGGTGTAGACGGGCGGGTGCTCGAGCAGCAGCAGCAGGTCGGGGACCTCGCCCGCCAGCCGCGCGCCGCGCAGACGGCGCTGGGCGACCGCGGCCTCCTCGTAGGGGACGGTGCCACACTGCACGACCAGGAGTTGCGGTCTCATCGCCGAAATCGTTGCACGGCCACCGCCCATGCCGATCGAACACGAATCACAGCGCGCCTGGCTGGCCTGGCTCGGGGTCCTCGTGCCTGTCCTCGCCGCGGCCGCTGCCTACCTGGCGCTGCAACCGCCGAGCGTCGACCTCGCCGCGCAGTTGTTCCGCAGCGAGCTCTTCGCCTCTCACGGCTTCCTCGCCTGGAACAACTACTGGTACGGCGGGCACTACCTGCTCGGTTACAGCCTGCTCTTCCCCCCGCTCGGCGGGACGATCGGCGCCACGCTCACCGGAGCGCTCGCCGCGCTTGCCGCGACCGGTCTGTTCGGCCTGCTGGCGCGCCGCCTCTACGGCCCCCGTGCCCGCCTCGCCACCCTCTGGTTCGGGGCGGGAATGATCTCGATGCTGCTCAGCGGCCGCCTCACCTTCGTGCTCGGCGTCGCGATCGGCCTGGCGGCACTGCTCCTCCTCTCCCACCGCCGGCTGCTCGCAGCCGTGCCGCTCGCCGCCGCCACCTCGTTCGCCAGCCCGGTTGCGGGCTTCTTCCTGCTGCTGATCGGCGTCACCCTGGCTCTCGACGGCGAGCGCCGGCGCGGCGCCGCTCTCGGGCTCGCCGCCGCCGCGCCGATCGCCGTCATGAGCCTCGCCTTCCCGACCAGCGGCCCGGAGCCCTTCGTACTCTCGAGCCTGGCGGGGACGCTTGCGATCGCGGCCCTCGTGCTCGTCGCCCTGCCCCGGGGAGAGCGCCTGCTGCGCCGCGGCGTCGCCGTCTACGCTGCCGCCACGGTCGCCGTCTTCGCGATCCCCAACGCGCTGGGCGGCAACATCGCCCGGCTCAGCAACATCGCGGCTGCCTCGCTGCTGGTCCTCGGCCTCGCCGGCCCCCGCCGCCGCCTGCTGCTGGTTCTGCTTGCGGCGCCGCTGCTCTACTGGCAGTGGCAGGGGGCGGTGCGCGACGTTTCGCGCGCTTCCGGCAATCCCTCGGTGCAGCGCGAGTTCTACACACCCCTGCTCACCAGGCTGGAGGCGCGCAGCGGCGGCGCCCCGGTGCGGATCGAGATCCCGCCGACGCAGGACCGTTGGGAGGTCTACCACATGACCCCGCAGTTCCTGCTGGCGCGCGGCTGGCTGCGCCAGCTCGAGACCCGTGACCTGCAGCTCTTTCGCTCCAGCCTCTCGCCCACCGCCTATCGCAACTGGCTGGACGCCAACGGGGTCAGCTACGTCGCCCTGCCGCGCGTGCAGCTCGACTACCTCGCCCGCCACGAGGCGGCGCTGATCCGCGCTGGGCTGCCCTACCTGGAACCGATCTGGCGCAACGCCGACTGGCGCCTGTTCGCGGTGCGCGATGCGCGGGGGCTGGTCGACCGCCCGGCCTCGCTGACCTCGATCGGCGCCGACTGGTTCGATCTGCGGGCGCCGCTCCCCGGCAGCTACCTGCTGCGCATCCACTTCAGTCCCCATTGGACGGTTTCGGGCGTGCCCGGCGCCTGTCTGCGACCACTGGGGCGCTGGACCCAGGTCGAGCTGGCGCGCCCCGGCTCGCTCCAGGTCGGCACCGATCTCAGCGCCGAGGGCCTGCTCGGCAAGCAGCGCGTCTGCGCCGGCGAATAGCCCGCCGCCCGCTACAGCGCGAGGAAGAGCGGTTCTTCGAGCAGCGCTCGGATCCGGGCGAGGAACTCGGCGGCGGGGGCGCCGTAGAGGATGCGATGGTCGCAGGCGAGGTCGACTTCCATCAGGTGAGCGGTCGCGATCTCGCCGTCGCGGAGGACCGGCCGCTCCTCGATCGCGCCGACCGCCAGGATCGCCGCCTGCGGTGGGTTGATCACCGCCGAGAAGCCGTCGATCCCGTACATCCCCAGGTTGGAGAGGGTGAAGGTGGCGCCGGAGAGCTCCGGCGGGGTGATCTTCCCCTCGCGCACCTTGCCGGCCAGCTCGCGCGCCTCGACCGCGATCTGCCGCAGCCCCTTGCGGTCGGCGTCGAACACGGTGGGGACGATCAGCGTGTCCCCGGCGGCCACCGCGACCCCGACGTTGACCCGCGAGTAGAGCTCGAAGCGGCCGTCGCGGTAGGCCCCGTTGGCCCGCGGGTGCTCGCGCAGCGCGAGCGCGCAGGCCTTCACCACCATGTCGTTGAACGACGGCACCACCGACCCCTCGACCGCGGCCTGCTTCAGCTTCCCCCTGCCCTCGACCGCCCGGCTCATGTCGACCGAGGCGCGCAGGTAGAAGTGCGGCGCGGTCGCCTTCGACTCGGCCATCCGCCGCGCGATCGTCTGCTGCGTCTTCGAGAGGTCCTCGTAGGAGGTCTGGCCCTTGGCGGTTTCGCCGGCCCCCGGGGAGGGCCCAGACCCACTGCCCGCGGGTCCTGCCGCGGCGGCCTCCCCCATGTGCTCGGACGCCGCTTCGCGACGCCCTCCGCTATGGGGGACCCCCGCCACCGCGTCACCCGCGGAAGGAGCGGCTCGCTCGACATCCGCCTTGACAATGCGCCCGCCAGGGCCAGAGCCCTGAAGCTGAGAGAGATCGAGACCCTGCTCCTTCGCCAGTCGTCTCGCTAGCGGTGAAGCTTTTGGTCGGTGCCCGTCCCCATCGGCTGGGGCCTCCTTCTCCGCGGTTGGAGCGTCCGCGGCCCCAACCTCCCCTTCCACGGGTGGCGCGGTGGTGGGGGGGGTCGAGGACGGAGCCTGCTCCGCCCGCAGCGCCCCCCCATCCCCCGCGCCAGGACCCGTGGGCGAGCGCTCGGCCTCCCCCTCCTCCGCGACAGGACCCGCAGCCGATTCCTTGGTCCCTTGGTCATCACCTACCCGGGCAATTGGAGTGCCGATCGGCAACGTCTCACCCTCCTCAGCCAGGATCTCAGTGAGCGTTCCCGCCACGTCGGACTCATAAGCCATGTTCGCCTTGTCCGTCTCGATTTCCACGATCTCGTCACCCACCGCGATCTCGTCCCCGACCTGCTTCATCCACTGCAGAATCGTCCCCTCCTCCATCGAGTCGGACAATCTCGGCATGACCACGTCAGCCATCGGCGGTCCCTCCGAGCGCTTTCGGGAGGTGGGGTCGGGCGTGTCTCGACGGCACCTCGCGAAGCGGCCCCGGCTGGGTGGTTTTTGCCGCGAAGCGGCACCAGATTCCACCGCCAAAGGCGGTGATGGGTGACCGGCGAGACACGCCCGACCTCCTCTTTCCACCGCCGAAGGCAGTGATAGGCATCCGGCGAGACACCCCCGCCCCTCCCATCACAGGCTCCCCTCGAGCGCCGCAAGGGCGGCCCGCACCACATGCTCCTCGTGCGGAATGGCCGCCTGCTCGAGCCGTTTCGCGTAGGGCATGTGGACGTCGGCGCCGGTCACCCGCTGGACCGGCGCGTCGAGGTGGTCGAAGGCCTGCTCGGTGATCAGCGTCGCCAGGTTGGCGCCGACGCCGCCGTGCGGCCAGCCCTCCTCGACGATCACCGCCCGGTTGGTCTTGCGCACCGAGGCGAGGATCGTGTCGAGGTCGAGCGGGCGCAGGGTGCGCGGGTCGATCACCTCGGCCTCGACCCCGTGCTCGTGCGAGAGCACCCGGGCCGCGTCCCCGGCCACGTGGGCCATCTTGAGGACGCCGACGATCGTCACGTCGCCGCCCTCGCGCCGCACCGCCGCTTCGCCGAAGCGCAGCACCTCGTCGCCGTCGTCGGCGACCTCGCCGCGCCGCCCGTAGAGGCTCTCGTGCTCGATGAAGATCACCGGGTTGTCGTCGCGGATCGCCGCCTTCAAGAGCGCCTTGCCGTCGGCCGGGGTCGAGGGACAGGCGACCAGCAGCCCCGGCACCTGCAGGTAGAGCGCCTCGAAGCTGTGCGAGTGGGTCGGCCCGAGCTGGTGCCCGCCGCCGCCCGGCATCCGGATCGTCAGCGGCACCCGCACCTGGCCGTTGAACATGTAGGGGATCGCGGCGGCGTGGTTGACGATCTGGTCCAGCGCCAGCAGGGAGAAGTTGACGGTCATCAGCTCGACGATCGGGCGCAGCCCGCCCAGCGCTGCGCCGACCCCTGTGCCGACGATCGTGTTCTCGGAGATCGGCGTGTCGCGCACGCGGCGCTCGCCGAACTCGTC
>JBBDTK010000023.1:0-1778 GCA_040904405.1 Solirubrobacterales bacterium
TCGCGCAACCCCGTCTTCATGATCGACGAGATCGACAAGATGGGCGCCGACTTCCGCGGCGACCCCTCCTCGGCGATGCTCGAGGTGCTCGACCCGGCCCAGAACGACTCCTTCCGCGACCACTACCTGGACCTCGAGTTCGACCTCTCCGACGTGATGTTCATCGCCACCGCGAACATCCTCGACACCGTCCCCGGGCCGCTGCAGGACCGGATGGAGACGATCGAGCTGGCCGGCTACACGCTGGCGGAGAAGAAGCACATCGCGCGCCGCTACCTGGTTCCGCGCCAGATCGAGGCCAACGGCCTCAAGCCCTCGCAGATCGAGTTCGCCGCGCCGGCGCTGGCCGCGATCGTCGAGGAGTACACGCGCGAGGCCGGCGTCCGCAACCTCGAGCGCCAGATCGGCGCGATCTGCCGCAAAGTCGCCCGTGAGGTCGCCGAGGGCAAGGCCGGCGGCAAGGTCAGGGTCTCGGCCAGGCGGGCGCGCGAGCTGCTCGGCCGCCGGCGCTTCTTCGCCGAGACGCGGCGCCGCACCAAGGACCCCGGTGTCGCCACCGGCCTCGCCTGGACCCCGGCCGGCGGCGACGTGCTCTTCATCGAGGCGACCGCTATGCCGGGCTCGGGCAAGCTGACGATCACCGGCCAGCTCGGCGACGTGATGAAGGAGTCGGCGCAGGCGGCGCTCTCCTACGTGCGCGGCCACTGGCGCGAGATCGCCCCGGAGCTGGCCGGGGACTGGTTCGCCGAGCACGACATCCACATCCACGTGCCGGCCGGCGCCGTGCCCAAGGACGGGCCCTCGGCGGGGGTGGCGATGACCGTGGCGCTCGCCTCGCTGGTCTCCGGCCGCCCGGTCCGCAACGACGTCGCGATGACCGGCGAGGTGACGCTGACCGGCCAGGTGCTGCCGGTCGGCGGGCTGAAGGAGAAGTCGCTGGCGGCGCAGCGGGCGGGGATCAAGCGGGTGCTGGCGCCGGAGCGCAACCGCGGCGACATCGAGGAGATCCCCGAGCACGAGCGCAGCGAGCTGGAGTTCGTCCACGTCGACGACGTCGCCAGGGCGATCGACGCAGCGCTCGCGGTCCTGAACCGTCCCAGGGGCACGGCCCCTATCGAGATAGAGCCTGAAACAGGTCGCTGATCGACCGGAATCGGCCCGCCGGCCCGCCCCGGGTGCCGCGGCTGCCCCCGGCATGCGGAAACCGCAACCCCGGTTTGGAGCTATCCTCAGCGGGAACCCCCGACTTGACCCCAGCGCGAGGAGAAGGCATGAGCAAGACCAAGGCGACTCAGACCGCGGACCGCGCCGCCGATGTCTACGCGGCCGCGCGCGAAAACCCCTACGTCCAGCGGTTGATCGAGGACGACGAGCTGCGCGACAGCCTGCGCGACGCCTTCGAAGCCGCGCGCGGCGCCTACACCCGGGCGACCGGCAACGGCAAGGGCACGGTCAAGGCCGTGACCAGCGACAAGAAGGTGCAGAAGGACCTGCGCTCGGCCGCCGAGAGCCTGCGCGAAGCCTCCGAGCAGCTGCAGAAGCCGAAGCGCAAGCGCCGCAGGAGCCGCCTCGGCCGCCTGCTCCTCTTCGGCATCGTCGCCGCGGGGATCGCGCTGGTGCTGAGCGAGGACGCGCGCAAGACCGTGCTCGACGCCCTCTTCGGCGCCGAGGAGGAGTTCGAGTACACCTCCACCACCAGCATCAACGGCTCCTGACGGACCCAGGCGCCGTCATGCTGCGTCCTCGGTCGCTCGCGTGCGGAGCACGCCCCGCTCCCT
>JBBDTK010000024.1:0-8946 GCA_040904405.1 Solirubrobacterales bacterium
TGACCCCACCAGAGTGTGGTCAATGTCGGATGCGCGACAGCGATGAGCGGGAAGGCGGTGACGCCCGCGGCCCGGCCCGGCGTCGCCTTCGCCGGCGTCTTCGCCGTCACCTTCGCCGGCCTGGTCGCGGTCGGGGCGGTGCTGCCGGTGCTGCCCCGCTACGTGCATGGGCCGCTCGGGTCGGGCGACATCGCGGTCGGGATCGTGATCGGGTCCTACGCGGTCACCGGCCTGCTGCTGCGCCCCTTCGCCGGCCGGCTCGCCGACCGCCGCGGGCGCAAGCCGACGGTGGTGGCCGGCTCGGCGCTGGTCGCCCTGGCGGGCTTCCTCTACATGCTGCCGCTGGGGGTGCCGGGGCTGATCGCGGCTCGGCTGCTGCTCGGCGCCGGCGAGGGCGCCGTCTTCACCGCCGGCTCGGCCTGGATCGTCGACATCGCGCCGCCGGCGCGGCGCGGGCGGGTGATCGGCCTCTACGGCCTCGCCGTCTGGAGCGGCCTCAGCATCGGCCCGCTGATCGGCGAGCTGCTGCTGGGCGCCTCCGGCTACACCGCCGTCTGGCTCTTCGCCGGCGCCGCGCCGCTGGCGGGAGCGCTGATCGCGCTGCGGCTGCCCGACACCTTCCGCCCGGTCGGCCACGCCGAGCAGCACCCGCTGATCGCGCGCGAGGCGCTGCGCCCCGGGATCGCCCTGGCCCTCGCCTCGGTCGGCTACGCCACGATCGCCGCCTTCGTCGTCCTCCACCTCGACGCCCGCGGCATCGGCCACGGAGCGCTCGTCTTCGGCGCCTTCGCGACGATGGTCGTGCTCACCCGCCTCGTCGGCGGCGACCTGCCGGACCGGGTCGGGCCGCTGCGGGTAGCGACCGCGGCGGCGGCCGTCGCGGCGGCCGGGCTGACCACGATCGCCTTCGCGTACAGCTTCCCCGTCGCGGTAGCCGGCGCGCTGGCGATGGGCGCCGCCTTCTCGCTGCTCTACCCGTCGCTCTCGCTGATCGTCGTCGCCCGCGTCCCCCAGTCGCGCCGCGGCGCCGCGCTCGGCACCTTCACCGCCTTCTTCGACGCCGGCGTCGGCGTCGGTGCCGCGCTCGCCGGCGTCGCCGCGGTCCTTGCCGGCTACCAGGGCGCCTTCCTGCTCGCCGCCGCCTTCGCCCTGCTCTCCCTGGCAACCATCGTCCTAGCCATCTCCACCCGGCTCTCCCCGATCCGTCGGTTGAGGACCAGCTCCCGGTCGTAAGACCGTCGCAGATTGGCGAGTGGCCGGGCGTGGATGGCGATGCACGGTGCGCGCCCGCGTGCCAGGAGGCACGTGGGTGCGTGCCGGGTGCCACCAGGCGCGTCCACCCGGCCTCGCAGCTGAGGCGTCGGGGGTCGCCTCGGCATTGCCTCGCGAAGCGGCGCGCCGGCGAGTGATTCCGGCCGCGAAGCGGCACCAGATCAATCCCGCCGCAGGCGGGATTTGGGCATTGCCGAGGCGACCCCCGACGCCGTACCCTCGCGAAGCGGCGCACCGGCGAGTGATTCCGGCCGCGAAGCGGCACCAGACCAATCCCGCCGCAGGCGGGACTTGGGCATTGCCGAGGCGACCCCCGACGCCGTACCCTCGCGAAGCGGCGCACCGGCGAGTGATTCCGGCCGCGAAGCGGCACCAGACCAATCCCGCCGCAGGCGGGACTTGGGCATTGCCGAGGCGACCCCCGACGCCGTACCCTCGCGAAGCGGCGCGCCGGCGAGTGATTCCGGCCGCGAAGCGGCACATCATGGTGAGCGGAGGCGCCAGCGCAGCGAACATAGGCACTCCCGCGGCGGACCCCGGCGGCGCGCCGCGTACTCTGGATATAGAGAGAAGAGAGGAGAACGATGGAGAAGGTCAAGAAGTCAGACGCGGAGTGGCGCGAGCAGCTGACGCCGGAGCAGTACGAGGTGACCCGCCGCGCCGGCACCGAGCGCCCCTTCAGCGGCCCCTACGTCGACGAGAAGGGCGAGGGGACCTACCGCTGCGTCTGCTGCGGCGCCGAGCTCTTCTCCTCCGCCACCAAGTTCGACTCCGGCACCGGCTGGCCCAGCTTCACCGAGCCGGCCAACCTCGAGCAGGTCGAGCTGCGCTCCGACAACAGCCTGCTGATGCGGCGCACCGAGGTGGTCTGCAGGCACTGCGACGCCCACCTCGGCCACGTCTTCGACGACGGCCCGCCCGAGCGCGGCGGCCAGCGCTACTGCATCAACGGCTGCGCGCTGAAGCTCGAGTAGGCCGCATCACTTGCCGCCCACCGCGCCCAGGTAGCTGAACTTGACCGCCAGGGCGACCGCCTCGGTGCGGGTGTCGACTTTCAGCTTTTTGATCGCGTTGCGGACATGCGTATGGACGGTGGCGGGGCTGAGCCCGAGCCGTTCGGCGATCTCTTTGACCCGCAGGCCCTCGGCCAGCAGCTCGAGGATCTGCCGCTCGCGCGGGGAGAGCAGCAGCAGCTTCTCGACCTCGGACGGCTTGCCGCCGGCGAAGTCGCCGCCGAGGAAGGTGCCGCCGCCGGTGACCGCCTTGACCGCGCGGGCGATGTCCTCGGCCGGCGCCGACTTGAGCACGTAGCCGGAGGCGCCGGCGCGCAGCGCCAGGGCGAGCAGATCGGGCTGGGCGTGCGCGGTGAAGACGATCACCTTGGTCCGCGGGCGAGCCTCGAGCACCTCCTTGGTCGCCTCGATCCCGTCGCGCTTGGGCAGCTCGACGTCGATGATCAGGACGTCGGGTTCGAGCTCCTTGACGACGTCGACCACGTCGCGGCCGTTCGAGGCCTCGCCGACGATCTCCAGCGTGTTGGTGTCGGCCATCCGCGCTTTGATCGCATCGCGAACGATCTCGTGGTCGTCGCAGAGGACGACCCGTCTTGCGTCACGGACGCTGCTGCTCATGGCCGAAGATCATCTTCCACGCGCCTCGATCCTCGCAGGACAGCCGTAGGAATGCAAAGTATTGGGTAGGGTGAACGCGCCGTCCCGCTCCTGCCGGTTCTCGATCAGGGCGATGATCGTGCGGCCCACAGCCACCGCGGTGCCATTCAGCGTGTGCACTGCCTGGGGAGATTCGCCCTCGCCCGGCCGATACCTACAGGCGAGGCGTCGCGCCTGGTAGTCGGTCGTGTTCGAGCACGAGGTGAGCTCGCGGTAGCGCCCCTGGCTGGGGATCCACGCCTCGCAGTCGAACTTGCGCGCGGCAGGGGCGCCGAGATCGCCGACCGCGACATCGACCACCCGGTAGGGGATCTCGAGCGCGGTCAGGATCCGCTCCTCGATCGCCAGCAGCCGCTCGTGCTCGGCGGCCGACTCGCCCGGCTCGACGAACGAGAACATCTCGACCTTGTCGAACTGGTGGACGCGGAAGATGCCGCGGGTGTCGCGTCCGGCCGCCCCCGCCTCGCGGCGGAAGCAGGGCGAGAAGCCGGCGTAGCGCAGCGGCAGCCGCTCGCGCTCGAGGATCTGGTCGGCGTGCAGGGCGGCCAGCGAGACCTCCGAGGTGCCGACGAGGAAGAGCTCGTCCTTGGGGATCTCGTAGATCTGGTCGCGGTCGCCGGGCAGGAAGCCGGTGCCGTAGAGCGCCTCCTCGCGGACCAGCACCGGCGGCACCACCGGCTCGTGGCCCTCGCCGCGGACGAGCTCGATCGCGAAGCGGACCAGGGCCAGCTCGAGCAGCACCAGGTCGCCCTTCAGGTAGGCGAAGCGGGAGCCCGAGAGCCGCGCCGCGGACTCGACGTCGATCAGCCCCAGCTCGGTGCCGATCTCGAGGTGGTCGCGCGGCTCGAACTCGAAGCTCGGCCGCTCGCCGACCTCGCGCAGGACGACCGCGTCCTCCTCGCTGAGCCCTTCGGGGGCGTCGGGGTCGGGCAGGTTGGGGAGTGCTGCGGCGAGCCGCTCGAGCTCGGCCTCGACCTGCTCCAGCTCGGCCTTGCCGGACTCGATCGCCTGCTTCAGCCGCCCCACAACGGCGATCGGCTCGGCGGCGTCCTCGCCCCGCTGCTTCGCCTCGCCGACCTGCTTGGAGAGGGTCTTGCGCTCCGCCTGGGCGCCCTCGATCTCGGGCAGCAGCTGCCGCCGGCGGGCGTCCAGCTCGAGCAGCCGGTCGACCTCCTCGGCGGCGCCACGGCGGGCCAGCGCCGTCTTGACCCGCTCGGGATCGGAGCGGATCAGCTTCAGGTCGAGCATCGGGCTCCGCGCTCAGGGAGAGGGCTGGCCGGGGCGCGGCGCTTCCGCCGCTTCGCTGCCGGCGTACCTGGCGACGAAGCGGGCCAGCTCCTCGGCCTCCTCGCCGACGACGATGTTCTGCGGCATGATCGCCCCGGAGAAGCCGCCGTTCTGGATCGCGAAGAGAGCATCGTCGTAGGTCTCCGTTCGCTGGTCGAGGTTCGGACCCTGCGTGCGGATGCTGCGGTTCCCCGTCCCCTGCGCGCCGGCGGCGCTCAGCGTGTGGCAGCCCGCGCAGTGGGTGGCGAAGAGCACGGCGCCCTCGCGCGCAGGGTCGTCCTCGGAGACCGAGATGCCCTCCTCGCCGAACCCGCAGGCGGCGAGGGCGAGGGCGGCGAGGGCCGCCGCGGCTATGGCAAGTGCAGGTCGCACGCGGCCGGGATCATATTGTCTTGACCCGATCCCGCTCTCCGACGATGCCGCCACCAGATCCAGCCAGCTTCCGTGCCGCGATGGCGACGCTGCCCACCGGGGTGACCGTGGTCGCCGCGACCGGGCCGCAGGGGCCGGCGGGGGCGACCGCCAACGCGGTCAGCTCGCTCTCGATCGAGCCGATGCTGATGCTGGCCTGCCTCGACCGCGGCTCGCGCACCCTGCTCGCGGTGCAGGCGGCGAACCGCTTCGGGATCAGCGTCCTGCACGCCGGCCAGGAGCCGATCGCGCGCGCCTTCGCGACCAAGGCGGCGGTGGCGGACAAGTGGCAGGGGGTCGAGTGGAGCGAGCGCGACGGCGTCCCGGCGATCGACGGCGCCCTCGCCTTCGTCGCCTGCGACCTGCGCGACGTGATCGCCGGCGGCGACCACGTGATCGTCACCGGCGAGGTGACCGCGCTCGAGGCGAGCGCGGGCGACCCGCTCGTCTTCCACCGGGGCGAGTACCGGCCGCTGGGCTGAACGCATCCGACATTGACCACCCCAGGGTGTGGTCAATGTCGGATGCGCGATCAGAAGGCGCTGCTGGAGGCGGCGGCGCGGAGGCCGAGGAAGAGGATCACGCCGCAGCTGACCGCCATGATCCCCATCTCGCGGCGGACGATCGCCAGGGCCAGGGACTGCTGGTCGCTCGCGGGGAGGGATTCGAAGTCGAGCTCGCCGAGCTCGCGCTCGGCGGCGCCGGCGCGGGCGCCCTCGGCGAGGAAGGAGACGACCAGGGGCAGGATCCCGTAGACGTAGTGCAGGTCCTCGACGGCCTCGCGGCCGCTGAAGACCAGCAGGCCACCCAGCACGGCCTGGGCGAAGACGGAGGCCTGGGCGGCCCGGAGCAGGTACCAGAAGGGGATCGAGGCCCGGCTGCGCAGCCAGGCGATGCCGCCGAAGGCGAAGGCGGCGGCGTTGAGCGCGATCAGCGCGACGCCGACGACGAGGTGGACCTCCGGCATCGGCCTAAATCCGCCCGAAAGGGTCGGGATTCGGCTTGATGATGCGAAAAATCACTATGTAGCAAGTTGTCACAATGTGGGTGTATAACAGCGAGTGCAGGCGGCTGGGGCGAGGCGCGAGGCGCGCACGCCCGAGCAGCCGCCGCGGTCCGTCCCCATGCTGAAGAGCTACCTACCGATACTGGTCTTCGCCGCGCTCGGCCTGGGCGTGGGCACCGCCTTCGTCCTGCTCAACCGCGTGATCGGCCCTAAGAAGCCGGCCCGCCCGACCGCGGCCAGCCGCCGCCAGGGCGAGGCCTACGAGTCCGGGATCCCGGTCGCGCCGGCGCACGGGCTGCGCTTCGGAGTCAGCTTCTACCTGGTCGCGATGCTGTTCATCCTCTTCGACATCGAGGTGGTCTTCCTCTACCCGATCGGGGTCATCCTCAAGGACGCCGACAGCCTCTTCGTGCTCGGCGAGCTGGTCGTCTTCGTCGTCCTGCTGCTGGTCGCCTTCGTCTACGTCTGGCGCAAGGGTGCGCTGGATTGGAGGTAGAGCGACAGACGATGCGCGAGCGCCAGCTGAGCGCCCGCGACATGCTGCGCGGCGACCTCGAGGGCGAGGAGCTGGAGCGCTACGTCGAGCAGAAGGTGGTGATGACCAAGTTCGAGAAGATGCTCGGCTGGGCGCGCTCGAACTCGATGTTCCCGCTCACCTTCGGCCTCGCCTGCTGCGCGATCGAGGCGCCGATCTCGCTGGTCACCGCCCGCTACGACCTCGCCCGCTTCGGCGCCGAGGCGCTGCGGGCCTCGCCGCGGCAGGCCGACATGATCATCCTCTCGGGCCGGGTCTCGATCAAGATGGCGCCGGTCGTGCGGCGACTCTACGACCAGATGCTGGAGCCGAAGTGGGCGATCTCGATGGGTGCCTGCTCCTCCAGCGGCGGCATGTTCTCCAACTACGCGGTGGTCCAGGGGGCCGACAAGTTCATGCCGATCGACCTCCACATCCCCGGCTGCCCGCCGCGGCCGGAGGCGGTGCTCTACGGCTTCACCAAGCTGCAGCGCAAGATCCAGGGCAACCCCGACCAGGGCTGGCGGCAGCGCTACGACGCCGCCGGCACCGAGGAGTGGGCGCGGGGCGGGCCGCGCAGCGAGCCGAGCCCGGAGGCGGCGGCGGCCTACGAGGAAGCGAGGCGCCTGACGCGGGATCCCGATCAGGTGCCTGGAGGGTCGATCCGTGCCTGACGCCCCCGGGCTGGAGCTGATCCGAGGCGAGATCGAGCAGGACCACCCCGGCGCCGTGCTCGACACCGGCTTCGACCGCGGCCAGCCGGCGCTGGTCGTCGACCCGGCCCAGATCCTCGCCGTGCTGACCTGGCTGCGCGACGCCCCCGGCCAGGGCTACCGCTTCCTCTCCAGCCTGCACGCGGCGGACTACCTGCCGGCCGAGCCGCGCTTCGCGGTCCACTACGAGCTGATCAACCGCGACCGGGTCGAGCGGCTCAGAGTGAAGGCGCTGCTTCGTGACCCCTCGGCCGCGGGTCCCGTCGCGGCGGAGGGGGTGTCCGGCCGGGTGCTGGGTTTCTCGCCTGGAGAGGAAGGTGGCCGTCCGAGGGCGTCGGTGGGGCGAGAAACAGGACGCCGCGCCCGCCCGGACACCCCCTCCCCCCCGCCACCCGCGGATGGGGCCGAAGAGTTGCCCGAAATCGACTCCTGCGTCGAGCTGTTCCCGACGGCGGAGTTCCAGGAGCGCGAGGCCTACGACTTCTTCGGGATCGTCTTCAGGGGGCATCCGGATTTGACTCGAATCCTCTTGCCCGACGACTACGTGGGGTGGCCGCTGCGGAGGGACTTCCCGGTCGGCGGCGAGCCGGTGACGTTCACCTACAACGAGCGGGCGTATGGCTGAGCATCAGAACACCAACTCCTCGCACGCGGGTGGCGCGGCGGGGGGGGTCCCCCATAGCGCAGGGCGCGGAGCGCCCGAGCACATCGGGGAGGGCGCCGCGACAGGACCCGCGGCCGGAGCGGTTGATCCCGCGGCCGGGTCGGTCGACACCGAGTTGATGACGATCAACATCGGCCCCCACCATCCCGCCACCCACGGTGTGTTGCGCCTCGTTGTGGATTTGGAGGGCGAGCTTGTAAGGGATTTGAAGCCGGTGATCGGGTACGTCCACACCGGGATCGAAAAGTCCTGCGAGAGCCAGGCCTACTGGAAGGTCATCCCCTTCGTCGAGCGGATGGACTACGTCTCCTACTTCTTCCAGATGGAGGCCTTCTGCGGCGCGGTCGAGCGCCTGGTCGAGCTCGAGATCCCGCCCCGCGCCCGCTACCTGCGGACGATCTTCCTCGAGCTCAACCGGATCCACTCCCACCTGGTGTGGCTGGGAACGACGGCGCTCGACCTCGGCGCGATCTCGATGCTCTGGTACTGCTTCCGCGAGCGCGACAAGATCCTCGACCTGTTCGAGATGGCGGCCGGGCAGCGGATGCACACCCGTTACTTCCAGGTCGGCGGCGTGATCGAGGACATCCCGCGCGGCTTCGAGGCCAAGCTGCGCGAGTTCATCGCCGAGATGCCGGTGCGGGTCGGCCAGTACGAAGACCTGCTCGACCGCAACGAGGTCTTCCTCTCGCGGACCAAGGGCGTCGGGGTGGTGCCGCGCGAGCGGCTGCTGGAGCTGGGCGTGACCGGGCCGCTGCTGCGCGCCGCCGGCGAGCCCTGGGACCTGCGCAAGGCCTTCGACTACCTCGCCTACCCGGAGATGGACTTCAAGATCCCGGTCGGCACGGTCGGAGACGGCTACGACCGCTACCGGGTGCGGGTGGCGGAGATGGTCGAGTCGGTGCGGATAGTCGAGCAGGCGCTCGACGGGCTGCCGGAAGGGCCATTCATCGCCGACGACCGCAAGTACGTGCTGCCGCCGCGCTCGGAGCTCTCGACCTCGATGGAGTCGCTGATCCACCACTTCAAGCTGGTCACCGAGGGCTACCGGGTCGAGGCCGGCGAGGTCTACTACTCGATCGAGTCGCCGCGCGGCGAGCTCGGCTGCTTCGTCCTCGCCGACGGCTCGGCGAAGCCGGCGCGGGTCCACTTCCGCGATCCGTCCTTCGTCAACCTGCAGGCGTTCAGGGACATGGCGGTCGGCACCTACGTCGCCGACATGATCGCCAACCTGGGGATGCTCGACCCGATCTTGGGCGGGGTTGACAGGTGATGGGGATGGGATACCTCTCGCCCGGACAAGTGGCTCTGCTGGCGGCGGAAGGGGTGGGGGGGTCCCCCGCCGGACAAATCGCCGCGCTGGATCGGGGAATGGGGATGGGATACCTCTCGCCCGGACAAGTGCAGCG
>JBBDTK010000024.1:8956-10810 GCA_040904405.1 Solirubrobacterales bacterium
ATTGGCGCTGCACTTTGAGTATCCGCCCGTTCGAGAGGTATCCCATCCCCATCTTCGGAGGCGTCATGGTTGATTTTCCCGTCGATCCCGCGGTGAACCAGGGCCGAGTCCCGGAGAGAGCTTCGGAAGGAATCCCGGAGCTGCATGAAGTCGACTGTCCTCCGGGGCTGCGGGAGGAAATTGAAACCCTGATGGGGCGCTATCCGGAGCGGCACTCGGTCTCGATCCCGGCGCTCTGGGCGGTGCAGCGGTTGTATGGGTGGTGCACGCCGGAGGGGATCCGGCAGGCTGCCGCGGTTATGCGGGTCACCCCCGCCTACCTGGAGTCGGTGGCGAGCTTCTACGACCTGCTGCACACCGAGCCGGTGGGCGAGCACAAGGTCTCGGTCTGCACCAACATCTCCTGCTGGATGCGGGGGGCGGACGAGTTGCTGGAGGCCTTCTGCGAGGCGAGTGGATGCGACCGCGAGGAAGCGAGCCACGGCGGCTCCAGCTCGGCCGACGGCGAGGTGTTCGTGACCGGCTTCGAGTGCCTCGGGGCCTGCGACATCGCGCCGATGGCCTCGATCGACGAGCGCTACTTCGGGCCGCTGGAGACCGAGGATGCGGCAACTGTCATCGACCAACTCCGATCGGGACAGGATGTGCTCCCGGACAAGGCGCTGGGCAAGAGGCCGCTCGCCGGAGATGCCGATGCGTGAGCAGGGGAACACCCGCCCGCACACGGTGGCCGACGCAGGCCAGGCCGATCGCACTCGAGGTGAGAGCCGTGCCTGAGACGCGCCTGCTGCTGAAGCACGCCGAGGACCCGGCGCTGCGCACGCTCGCCGGCTACGAGGGCCACGGCGGCTACGCGACCCTGAAGCGCGCCTACCGCGAGCTGGAGGCCGAGGAGATCCTCAAGCAGCTCGAAGACTCCGGCCTGCGCGGGCGCGGGGGCGCCGGCTTCTCGATGGGCAAAAAGGCCTCCTTCCTGCCCCGCGGCGAGATGGACAAGTACCTCTGCTGCAACGCCGACGAGTCCGAGCCGGGCGCCTTCAAGGACCGCGAGCTGATGCAGCGCAACCCGCACCAGCTGATCGAGGGGATCGCGATCGCCTCGATCGCCGCCGGCGCCGGCCACGCCTTCGTCTTCATCCGTGGCGAGTACGACCTGCAGGCCGAGATCCTCGACGCCGCCGTCGCCGAGGCGTATGAGGCCGGCTACCTCGGCGAGAACATCCTCGGCAGCCACCGCGACCTCGAGCTGACCGTCCACCGCGGCGCCGGCGCCTACATCTGCGGCGAGGAGACGGCGCTGCTCGACGCGCTCGAGGGCAAGCGCGGCAACCCGCGGCTGAAGCCGCCGTTCCCGGCCGTGCAGGGCCTCTACGGCGGCCCGACCCTGATCAACAACGTCGAGACGCTCTCCAACGTGCCGCGGATCGTCGCCCACGGGGCCGAGTGGTTCAAGGGCTTCGGCACCGAGCGCTCGCCCGGCACCAAGGTCGTCTCGGTCTCCGGCGGCGTGCGCCGCCCCGGCAACTACGAGGTCGAGCTGGGGATCCCCACCCGCGAGCTGATCTACGACCTGGCCGGCGGCCCGCTGGAGGGGCGCGAGGTGAAGGCGATCTACCCCGGCGGCTCCTCCTCCCCGGTCCTCACCGCCGCGGAGGCGCTCGACCTGCCCTACTCCTTCGAGGCGATGGCGGAGGCCGGCTCGATGCTCGGCTCGGGCTCGATCATCGTCGCCGACGACAGCGTCTCGATCCCGCAGATGGCGCTGCGCACGGCGCGCTTCTACCACCACGAGTCCTGCGGCAAGTGCACCCCCTGCCGCGAGGGCACCAACTGGACGGTGAAGATGCTGGAGCG
>JBBDTK010000025.1:0-10749 GCA_040904405.1 Solirubrobacterales bacterium
CGAGGGCGAGCCGCTCGCCGCCGCGGGCAACGAGCGCGAGCTGCGCCGCGACCCGACCGCGCACGCGGAGATCGTCGCGATCCGCGCCGCCGCCGAGGCGCTCGGCGGCTGGCGCCTGCCGGGCACGACCCTCTACGTGACGCTCGAGCCCTGCGCGATGTGCGCCGGCGCGATCGTCCTCGCCCGCATCCCGGCGGTCCTCTACGGCGCCGCCGACCCCAAGGCCGGCGCGGCGGGCAGCGTCCTCGACGTCCTCGCCGAGCCCGCCCTCAACCACCGTCCCGAGGTCACCGCCGGGGTGATGGAGGACGAGTGCGCCGCGCTCCTGCGCGACTTCTTCTCCGGCCGCCGGGCGGCCCCGCCGCCAGCCTGAGCCAATACCCTCTGGAGCGACCCGGAGAGGTGTCCGAGTGGCTTAAGGAGCGCGACTGGAAATCGCGTGGGCGGGATTAACCCGCCTCGTGGGTTCGAATCCCACCCTCTCCGCTGAATAGCTCTTATTCCAACCCCGGCCCGAAGAAACGCGCCGTCGGCAGTCAGCCCGAAGCCGCCGGGGGGTGCGGGCATCGGTGAGGACTCGGACCTCTTCGCGTAGCTCGCCCTCGATCTCCTCGTCCGGGTAAACCCGGAAGCACTCGAAGAGGGCCTGGTTCCACAAACGCCGGTCGATGTCGCGGGCTTCCTGGTAGGTATCGACCATGCACCCGACCGCGTCGAGCGTTCGGTCGAAGGCGTCGGCGACGCCGGTGACGTCGGCCTCGGCTTCGGCCAGTTGGCGCTTGGCATCGTCCATTTCAGCCGTGATCTTGTCCTGCTCGGATTTCAGGAGGTCGGCCGGGAGTGCGTCCGCGTAATAGGCTTCGAGGAACTTCTCGCGCTTGTCCTCCAGCGACTTGATGCGGGCTCGATGCCGACGAACGGCCCCCTCGTTCAGCTTTCGTAGGCCCGCAAGCGCCTGTGTGGTCGCGGCGCGCACGTCCGCCAGGTGCAACCGCCAGTCCGCCTCGGTCGCGTCCTCGCCAAGCTGGCGCACCTTGACGCGCTCGTACGCGGCAGCGACCTTCTCCTCCACCTCGTGCACGGGAAGGTGTCGCAGCTTGCAGCCGGTGCCCTTCTTGCGACCGAGGCAGACGAAGTAGTCGTAGACGCGGCCGGTCTTGCTCTTGCCTTTGACGAGGGTGAGGTTTTCGCCGCAGTGGCAGCGCAGGCTGCCCTTGAGGTAGTGGCGGTGCTTGCGGTCGCGCTCGCAGGCCATCGCATGGGCATCGAGCACGCGCTGCACCTGATCGAAGGTCTCCTTGTCGATCAGCGCTTCGTGGCGACCCTCGTGCTCCACCCCGGCGTAGGGGACGATCCCGATGTAGTACTTGGAGCGCAGCAGCCGCGCGATCTGGCTGCGCGAGAGCGGCTTGGCCGGATGCTTGCGGGTCGGCCGGGTGCGCAGGCCGCGCCGTTTGAGCGCCGCCTGCATCGTGTCGAGGGTGTAGGCGCCGGTGGCGAACGCGGTGAACGCCCAGCTGACGTGCGGTCCCCGGTCGGGGTCGATTTCCACGGTGCGGACCTCGCGGCCGTCGATCACCTTGCCGACGTTGAGGTAGCCGATCCGCACGTATCCCGGCGTGCCGCCGACTTTGGCCTTGCCGTGCAGGCCCTTCTTGACCTCGGCCGAGAGGTTCAGCGAGTAGTACTCGGCGATGGAGGCGAGGATGCCGTGAGTCAGGCGACCCGAGGGCGTCCCGTCGATGCTCTCGGTAGCCGACACCAGCTCCGCGCCAGACTCCATGATCTCGAACAGCATGTTGGCGTCGTCGCGGCGATTGCGCGCGAAGCGGTCGACTTTGTGGACGATGACGTAGGTGGGCGGCTCGCCCGAGCGCAGCCGGGCCAGCAGCTTCCTGAGCGCCGGGCGGTTCGCGTTCGTCGCCGTCTCGGCCGGGTCGATGAACTCCTCGCTCACCTCCGCTTCAAGCTGCGCCGCTTTGCGGTGGCCGTCGGCGCGCTGGGCCTCGATCGAGTAGCCCTCCTCCGAGAAGGCGCGCCCGACCTGCCCTTGGCTGGAAACGCGGAGATACAGCCAGGCGGTCGGCTTCATGTCCGCACCTCCGTCCCACGTCTACGACCCCAGCAGCGAAGCCGGGAATCAACCACGTCGGCCTCCCCGCTTTCGCTTCCCCCGGCGGCGTTCGACGTCGCGCTCAAGCTCCCTCCGATCCGACGCCGTGAGTTCGTCGCCGAACTTCGCTTGAAGATACGGCCCGACGCTCGGCAGGTCGTCGGAGGGGCGATAGCCCGCCAGAGCGAAGAGGTCGGCCGCATCGAGGTCGAGGGCGCGGGCGATCCGCTGGAGCTTCTCGGGGTCGGGGCGGGCGAACGTGCCGCGCTCCAGGCGCATGATCGTGGAGCGGTTTCCGCCCGCCGCGTTGCCGAGGGTTTCGAGGGACAGCCCTTGGCGCGCCCGCTCGCGGGCGATGAGCTTGCCGAGCGTCTTGAGATTGCCGGGCATGGCCATATTGTCTCGCTTTGATTGCGCATGCGCAACAAGCCGAGCATTGGATGCGCGGGGTAGGCTCTCGGCGCACGAAAAGCGGCGGGCGACCTGGACGGGTCCGTGTGTGGTGTCCAGGTCGCCCGCATAGTGTTTAGGAGGTCAACGCCTCGATCTTGGCTTCGATCTCGGTCTTGCGGTCTGACGCCGAGCCCTTCAGCTCGTCGTACTCCCGCTTGGCCTCCTCGGCCCGCTCCTTCGCGTGGCCGATCTCCTCGTCGATCGCCTCGCGGGCGGCTTCGAGGGTTTCCACGGCTGAGGCGACTGCCCCCTCCGTGGTGGTCTCCCGCACGCGGCGGGGACCGGTTTCCCCGTTGACCCTGCGGGCCTGGTAGACCGCGCCGCGGATCGAGCTTGGCTTCATGCCGAACTCCTTGGCGACGATCTCATGGGCCTCCTTCTTGGAGTGCCCTTCCGAGGCCACCGCCTCCACGCGGTCATAGATGTCCTGGGCTTTACTCATCGCCCAGCACCTCCTTTGTTAGTGGATGGACTCTGGCGGCGAGCAGAAAGAAGTGCACTTCCTTCCGCCCGCCGTGGAGTCCGCCACTGACGTAGCCGCTTCTTGGCCAGCTTGATGTAAGTCGGATTCAGCTCGACGCCGAGCCAGTCGCGGCGCAGCCGCTCGGCCACGACCGCCGTGGTGCCGGTACCCATGAACGGATCGAGGACGACGCCGGGGCGGGTCGGCGCGAAGCACTCGCAGCGGCGCAGTTCGCCGACCTCCCGCGTGTGGCGCATCCCCTCACTGGTGCGTCGGCTCCTGATCCGCGTCGGCCGGGTCCAAGCCCGGTCGCACTGCACACAGATTCGCTCTGGGCAGGTAGCGAGGAGTGGCCGCTCGATCAACGCCTCGGGGAAGGTCGCCTGATGGCCGAGCCGGTCGGTGGCGGTCGGCACGGTCCAGACGTCGCCGGGGTTCTTGCCGCGCGCGTTCCCTACCCTTCCGGCCGCCTTCAGCCGCCCGAGGCCGCTATTGCCTCCCTGATATCGGCGGCTTCGCTCGCGGGCCTGCGGCCGTGCCCGGTCTGCCGAGCGATGCGGGACACGGATCGCGTCGAGGTCGAAGAAATAGCGGCGGCTCTTGGTGGCGAAGATGATCGTTTCGTATGTCGGGCTGAGCCGATCCTGCGCGCTCTGGGGCATCGCGTTTGGCTTCGCCCATACGCAGACGTTGCGGACAATCCAGCCGTCAGCCGAGAGCGCCAGCGCCACCCGCTGCGGCGTAAGCAGCAGGCTCCCGCGTGGCGTGCCCTGGCCTACACGCTTGCTGAAGGAGTCGCCGACATTTAGATGGAGCGCCCCCGAGTCCTTCAGCAGTCGCCGGACCTGCCGCAAGACGGCCATGAGGTTCTCGACGTATTCGGCAACGGTCGGCTCTCGACCGAGCTGTCCGGAGACGCCGTAGTCGCGCAAGGCATTCGCGTAGGGCGGTGACGTGACCACACAATCGACTGACCCCGTGAGCAGACCAGCCAGCACATCGCGGGCGGCTCCGGTGAGGATCGTGTTTCGCGGCAGCGTCTTCACGATGCCCTCCCGGTCAGCAGGTCCGCCGCGTCTTTATGCAGCCCGGCCCGGAACAACCGCTGCGCGTCCGTGGGCTGGCGCTTCACCGCTTTGGCCAAGACCGCGCGGCGCTTGTCATGGGGAGCCAGTAGCAGGACGCGGCCGAAGGCACCGAAGCGATCCTGCTCGCGGCCGGTCTGCCAGTAGCGGCGGTACAGATCGAGCTTCCTGGCGACCGTCGGAGCCGAGGCGGTCGCCCGGTCGACCTCGACGAAGCTCAGGTGTTCGAGATCGCCCTCCCCCCAGCGGATGAAGGCGTCGGGCTTGAGCCACGCGGCCCCTCCGCCGACGCCGGTGAAGCGCCGCCAACAGCCCGGCTCGGCGTAGAAGTCGAGGAGCGTCCCCTGAGCGTCACGCTCGCGCTCGTCGGCCCGGACGGATACCCGGCCGTCCACCTGGCGTTCAGCCTGGCGCTGGCGCTGCTCGACCCCGACTCCCGCGAGGCGGAGGCGCTATTGACGCCGCTGCGCGGCGGCGGCCCAGTGCCGCAACTTTTCCGGGCGTGGCCGCCGGGTGCGGCCGAGCTTGCCCACGCCGATGATGGCCGCACCGAGGTGCCCTGGCGTGGGGACTGTCCGGGCTGCGGCGGGGCGGTGGCGCCTGCGCCCGCACCCCGGTCGGAGTTCTCCCTGCCGCGAGTGGCGATATCGGCCCGGCAGGCCGTCGGTTGGACGTACGCCGCCGAGCTGTTTGTCCTGGTCGCTTTGGGCGCCAGCGCCGCCCTGGTGTTCGCCACGATGTGGGCGAGCCTCGCGCTCGGGTTCGGTATCTGGGTGGGCCACCGTTGGGAGCACCCGTCCGCGGCAAGGGAGGCCGGATGGTGGCGCGGTTGATCCTCGCGGCGGTCGTCCTGGTGGTGCTGGCGCAATTCGTGGTGCCGCTCGCCTACGCCCTCCAGCCGATATTGGAAGGCGTGGGGGTACTCGCGCTGGCGCTGGCCGGATTGTGGTTGATCGCCTCGGCTCCGTTCCGCCGCTGGCTGTAGCGGGACGCGGGCCCCGCGCTGTCGCTCCCCGCAAGGCGGCGAAACCGCAACTTGCACGACAACGGTGCGCCGCTCTACGGTGCAGCCGTCCGAAAAACCAAGCGCCCCGGGCGGCGCTGACACGCCCCCGGGGCCGGCACAGGAAGGGTGACTTCCCATGCACGATCAGCGTAGCTGCACCTCGCCCAGCACGGGCACCCCGGCCCACCAGGACCGGCTCATCCAAGGGGCCGTCCTCACCCACGTCGTGACGCTCCATCCGGCTCCCGTCACGGTCGGGGAGCTGATTCAGGAGATCGCCACCGGCGTCGAGGAGTTCCCCGCCCGCGACGCCATCGAGCGGGCCGTCCGCGACCTTGCCGGGGTCGGCCTCCTGTACCGCCACGACTTCCTGCGGCGGCCCGACGCGCTCGTCCTGCCGAGCCGGGCGGCGCTCACCGCGCACGAGTTGTGGCTGGGCGACGAGGAGTGAGCCGCAGAGCGTTGCGGAGCGGCCACCCATCCGTGAGCGGTGGCCGGATTTCGAGACTAGGACTCCTCAAGCTCCTCGGCCAGCGCCGCCAGCTCGGAGAGCTTCAGGTCAAGCGCCTCGGCGATCCGCTTGACGCTCCCCCAGGCCGGGTTGTTCCGGCCCGACTCGATGTGGCTGATCCAGGTCGGATGGATGCCGGCGGCGTGGCCCAGCTCCTCCTGGCTGAGGCCGCGTTCTTCCCGGCGTCGCTTGATCGCTGCGCCAAGGGCGGGCTGTGGCTCGGTGCGGGGCGCCATCGGGGTCTGGACGCTTCCCGCAAACGCCGCTCGGGTCTATAGAGTCGAACTCAAGTATGCTCTTGAACTCAAATTAGGCAAGCCCCCGATGGAGCGGGCAGATTGGAGGTAGGGCAGTGGGAGCCATCGAGGATCAGAAGGCCAAGGAAGCCGAGCGGAAGGCCCAGCAGGAGGCCGAACGCGCTGTGATCGGCTACGTCGGACGGGCGGCACTTGTCCTGGTCGTCGGGGTGCTCGGCTTTGCTGCCGTAGCGCAAGCTGCCACCGTCTCAAAGTCGGACTTCAGCGCCAGGGTGACGGCGGCGGTCAAGCCCACGAAGTTGCCGCAGGCCCGGGGTGCTCCGGTGACGCTGAGCATCGCCGGAAGTAGCAGCCGGTCCGAAGCCGCCACCACTTTCTTCCGATCCTACGCCGTCCGTCTTGACCGGCAACTCACGATCGACACCGAAGGTCTGCCGGCCTGCTCACTTCCGATCAAGGTGCTGGAACGGGCCATGCCGGACTATGTCCGAGACGAATGCAGCCGCACGGTCATCGGCACCGGCAAGCTCGCGGTGACACTTGAACTTCCGGAACAGCCGCCCAATTTCGCGCGCTCAAGAATGCTCTTTCTCAATGGCCGCGGGGGGAAGGTGGTGATGTACCGCTACTTCCCTCGGCACAAGGTCCACTTCGAAAATGGCGAAGTGGAAGAAGTCGGTGACATTCCCGGCGGCGCCTTTGCGATCGGCAGCGGCCGGAGCCTTGCGTTCCCAAGTCCTGAAGCCAGCCAATTTCCGGGATCGAAGTCGTCGTTCGAGTTCCGCTTCGGCCGGACCTGGCGCTACCGGGGCAAGCGGCACAGCTACCTGAATGCCGTGTGCCGGACCGGCACGCTCCGGAACCGGGTCACGCTCGGGCTGAGCGATGGAACCGTGTCCAATGTCTCCGCCCAACGCTGCACCAAACGCTCGTGAGCGGTTCCCGGTGCTGGACGACGATCCTGCTGGCGGCGCTCACTACGCTCCTGGCAGCCGGTTCGGCCTTGGCGAAAGACGCGACCTATCCAGTCATCGTCTCCGTCACGGCGGAGTCAGTGCCGAGCCCGTCGTGTCCTGCCTGCCTGCGTTACACGGGCCGGGTCCGGTCGCCGAAGCCCGTCTGCCTGCGCGGACGCCGGGTGTTGGGCGTCTGGCGGTATGCCCACGACCCGGCTGCATACAGCCGCCTGCTCGCCCGGACGGACCGGTCCGGGCGCTGGAGCGCCCGATTTCCCGACGAAACTCCGGCGGTCATGACCGTCCTGGTGAAAGCGAAGCGACTTCCTTCCGGAGCGGTCTGCCGGGCAGCGCGGGCCACGATGAGGCCCCGGAACATGTCGGAAGTGGCGGGGGTACTGGCTTCGGGGCAGATTGCCGCGCCGAGCGCGCACGGCGTCCAGATAGGTCGGCTCAGCCAAGCTCAAGCCGATCCAGCCGTGTCTTGACCTCGGGGTTCGAATACCGTCGCATCAGCCCCGCAAAACGGTAGGCAGATGGCTCCTATGCCAACTAAAGATCGAGCCGATCGAGCCGCTCACGCACGGCGGGGTTGGCATACCGTGCCATGAGCCCCGCTCCCTCTCCGCTTGCGCCGCGGTTAGGCTCGGGACGCGCATGCCGCCGCTTCCCAGCCGCTCATACGAACAGTACGAGCAGATCTTCGCCGAGGTCGAGGCCCCGTTCGCCTTCGTCGACCTCGACGCGATGCGGGCGAACTCGGAGGCGATGCTGGAGCGCGCCGCCGGCAAGCCGGTCCGGGTGGCGAGCAAGTCGCTGCGCTGCCGGGCGCTGCTCGAGCGGATCCTCGCCGGCGATGAGCGCTACGCCGGGCTGATGACCTTCACCCTGCCGGAGACGCTGTGGCTTGCCGAGCAGGGCTTCGAGGATCTGCTGCTCGCCTACCCGACCGCCGACAGGGAGGCGCTGGGCGAGCTGGCGCTGCGCTCCGCCGCCAACCCCGAAAGCGCGCCGATCGTGATGGTCGACTGCGCCGAGCACCTCGATGCGATCGAGTCGGTGCTGGGGACGGGGGCGGCGCCGGTGCGGGTCTGCATCGACGTCGACGCCGGCTGGTGGGCCCTGGGAGGACGGCTCAAGGTCGGGCCGAAGCGCTCGCCGGTGCACACGGTCGAGCAGGCGGTGGCGCTGGCGCGGGAGATCGAGCGCCGCCCGCAACTGCAGCTGGCGGCGCTGATGGCATACGAGGGCCAGATCGCGGGAGTCGGCGACCTGCCGCCGGGCCGCCGCCTGCGCGGCGCCGCGATCCGCTTCATGCAACGCCGCTCGGCCGCCGAGCTGGCCGGGCGGCGGGCGGCGATCGTCGCCGCGGTCCGCCAGATCGCGCCGCTGCCGATCGTCAACGGCGGCGGCACCGGCAGCCTCGAGCTGACCGGCGCCGAGGAGGCGGTCACCGAGCTGACCGCCGGCTCGGGCTTCTACGGCCCCGCCCTCTTCGATCACTACAGCCGCTTCTCGCTGACCCCGGCGGCCGGCTTCGCGCTGCCGGTGGTGCGCAAGCCGGCGCCGAGCGTGGCGACCGCCCTGGGCGGCGGCTACCTCGCCTCGGGCAGCGGCGACCCGGCCCGGTTGCCGGTCCCGTGGCTGCCGGAGGGGCTGCGGCTCGATCCCGAGGAGGGCGCCGGCGAGGTGCAGACGCCGCTGCTCGGCGCGGCCGCGGCGCGGCTCGCGATCGGCGACCGCGCCTACCTGCGCCACGCCAAGGCGGGCGAGCTGTGCGAGCGCTTCGCCGCCCTGCACCTGGTCGAAGGGGACGAGATCGTCGACGTCGTCCCGACCTACCGGGGCGAGGGCAAGGCCTTCCTCTAGGCCCTAAACCCCGCGCATCAGCTCGGCCGCCGGCACCTCGAGCCCGCGCGCGATCTTGGCGACCGTGGAGACGCGCAGGTCGCGGGCGCCGCGCTCCGCCCTGCCCACCTCGACCGGATGCATCCCCGCCCGGTGCGCCAGTTCCTCCTGCGTCCACTCGCGGCTCTCGCGTTGCGCCCGGATGTTGCGGCCGACCGCGACCTTCGCCTCCACCCTCCGATCATCGGGAGCAGAGCCGATAGCGTCCAGAGCCAATAACGCTGTTTTGCCCGCTGGGAGAACCTGTATAGAAACGCTGTACGCAGCGGCGCTGACGGGATTCGGGCGGAAAATCCGGCTTCTCGGCGACTATTGCCAACGCAGAGCAGAACCAATAACGTAATATGCTCGCCTAGAGCTAAGCATTCAGTTTGAAGAGAGGGCAAGCATGGACGAGAAGCCGGAGGGGGCGCGTGAGGCGCGTCTACAGCGGGCACTAGACCATTCCGGGCGGGCGGCGATCCTCGAAGTGCTCAAAGACGAGGGCGGTGAGCTGACGGCAGAGGAGATTCAATCCCAGCTGCCCATGAGCCTGACGCTGGCGCGGATCGAATACCACCTGAGAGTCCTGGCCGCGCACGGCCTGGTGGTGCAGCGGGGCAGCTCCTACGGCAGTCCGTAGGGTCGCGGCGAGTCACCGCCCGAGCACGCGGCGGGTGTACTCGTTGGCGAAGGCCCTGCCCGGGTCGAGCTCCTCGCGTGCGGCCGCGAAGGCGTCCCACCCGGGATAGAGCGGGGCGAGGCTCTCGGCGGTCTGGAAGTGGCGCTTGCCCCAGTGCGGCCGGCCGCCGTACTCGCGCATGATCGCCTCGGCCGCCTCGAAGTAGGGCCGCCACTCCATCCCGCGGTACTGGTGGACCGCGATGTAGGCGGTGTCGCGCTCGTGCGAGGGGCTGAGCAGCGCATCGTCGCCGGCGGCGACCCGCATCTCGATCGGGAAGAAGACCGGGTAGCGCCGGGCGCGAACCCACTCGATCGTCCGCCGCAGGGCCTCGGGGCCGTGCTCGCGCGGGACGCCGTACTCCATCTCGGTGAAGCGGACGCGGCGCTCGCTGGCGAAGACCCGATCGCTGCGATCGACCGTCCTGCCGCCGGAGGCAAGCTTGGCGGCCAGCCGCGAGAGGCGGGGGATCGCCGCTGGGGCGAGCCTGCCGGCGGCCGAGAGCGCCTCCAGCGCCCAGTTCTCCACCACGGTGTCGTTGAGGTAGGAGGCGAGCCGCCCGCGCGGGCGCGGCGGCCGGTCGACCCGGTTGCGCTCCAGCACCAGCGCCGAGTCGGCGTAGGGAAAGGTGAAGAGCTCGAAGTGATCGTGGGCGTCGGCGCGCTCGGCGAAGCGCTCGAGCACCCGCTCGCGCGGCTGGGGCGAGTCGATCCGCTCGAGTACGAAGGCGGGCACGCAGCGCAGGGTCAGGGCCGAGATCGCGCCGAGCGCGCCGAGGCCGACCCGGGCCGCGCGCAGCAGCCCCGGCGTGACGGCGTCGAGCTCGCGCACCTCGCCGGCGGCGGTGACCAGCTCGACCGCCTCGACCTGGGCGGAGATGTTGCGTAGCTTCGCCCCGGTGCCGTGGGTGCCGGTGGAGATCGCGCCGGCGACCGTCTGGCGGTCGATGTCGCCGAGGTTCTCCATCGCCAGCCCGAGGCGAGCCAGCTCCCGGTTGAGGTCGGCGAGGACGGTGCCGGCGCCGACCCTGACCAGCCCGGAGCCCGGGTCGGCGTCGATCACCCCGCTCAGCGCCCCGACTTCGACCATCGTCCCCCCGGTCATCGCCGCCTCGGTGAAGGAGTGGCCGCTGCCGGTGACCCGGACCTCGCCGCCGGCGGCTGCAGCGGCAGCGACCGTGGCGACCAGCTCGTCGCGATCGCGCGGCCGCGCGATCTGCGCCGGCCGGCAGCTCTGATCGCCTGCCCAGTTGCGCCAAATGCCCGCTTCCACGGCGTCTACGCTAGTACACGCATCCGGAAATTCTGGTCGGAATCGGCGAGTGGCTGGGCGTGCC
>JBBDTK010000026.1:0-602 GCA_040904405.1 Solirubrobacterales bacterium
CAGCGCGAATGGCGCTGAGCGGGGTGTTGGTGATCAGACGGAGTGGCGCTCAACAGGTCCGCGCGACCCTCACTGCACCTATGCGCCGGTAGCCAGGGAGGGATGCCGACGCGCTGCCCCACCGAACGGGACTGCCCGATGGGAACAGTCAACCCCTACCTATAGCGCCTACACCGCCTGAGGTCAAGCACTCTTTAGCGGATCTACGGGGAAACGGAGGCGCTCAGGCGGGGTCGGCGACCCCCCAACCGCGCCGCACGATCAGCTCGATCCCGATCACGCTGCCGACCGGTCCGACCGGAGTCAGCGTCGCCGCCAGCAAGGTATAGGGCGCCTCCCTCTGCACGCATGCGACCCAGATCAGCACGCACAAGGCGATGAACCCCAACCCATGCGCCCACCCGAACACCATCGTCGCCCCCTCGAATCCCGGCATCAACCAGAAGAACATCAACCCCGAAAAGAACCCCAGCTCCAGCCAGGAGAACCGCTTGACCCAGGCGAACAGCGCCCCCGGTACTGGCTTTCTGAGTCCGCTCATCGAACCTCGCTGCCTTGCGTGAACGTTTCTCGCGCGGGTGGCGCGGGGGGGGGGGGGGGGG
>JBBDTK010000026.1:612-10747 GCA_040904405.1 Solirubrobacterales bacterium
CCCCCCCCCCCCCCCCCCCCCCCCCCCCCCCCCCCCCCCCCCCCCCCCCGCGCCTGGACCCGCGCGCCTAGGCCCCAGGCGTAAGCGCGGTGAGGACAATCCGCTCCTGCTCCCTGGCATGCGACACCGAGTACCCCTCGCCCGGGCTGGCCCGGGTCGGCCGGCCGACGTAGCCCAGCTCGATCCCCTCCGGCATCAGGTCGGGGAGGCGGCGCGACATCACCTTCCAGCAGCCCATGTTGCGCGGCTCCTCCTGCGCCCAGACGACCTCCTTCAGGTTCGGGTAGGAGGCGATCAGCTTGCTCAGCTGTTCCTTGGCGAAGGGGTAGAGCATCTCGACCCGGGCGATCGCCACGCTCTCGGCCGCCTCGCGACGGTCGCTGGAGTCGATGTCCCAGTAGATCTTGCCGGTGCAGAGGACGAGGCGCTCGATCTTCTCGCGCCGCTCGACCGCGCCGGGGTCGTCGAGGATGAAGTGGAAGTGGCTGCCGGTCAGCTGCTCGGTCCTCGCCGCGGCGCGGTCGAGGCGCAGCAGGCCCTTGGGGGTGAAGACGATCAGCGGACGCGGCTTGCGGATCAGCGCTTGGCGGCGCAGCAGGTGGAAGTACTGGGCCGCGGTGCTGGGGTTGGCGATGCGGATGTTGCCCTCGGCGGCCAGCGCCATGAAGCGCTCGATCCGGGCGCTGGAGTGCTCGGGCCCCGAGCCCTCGTAGCCGTGCGGCAGCAGCAGCGTCAGGCGGCTGGTCTGCCCCCACTTGGCCTCGCCGGAGACGATGAAGCTGTCGATGATCACCTGGCCGGCGTTGGCGAAGTCGCCGAACTGGGCCTCCCAGAGGACGAGCGCGCTCGGGGTCGCCGCCGAGTAGCCGTACTCGAAGCCGAGGCAGGCGATCTCCGAGAGCGGGCTGTTGTAGAGCTCGAAGGGGGCGCTGGCGTCGTCGAGGTTCTGCATCGGGCAGTAGGGCAGCCCGGTCTTCTCGTCGTGGAGGACGAGGTGGCGGTGGGAGAAGGTGCCGCGCTCGGTGTCCTGCCCGGTGAGGCGGATGTGGACGCCGTCGGTCAGCAACGAGGCGAAGGCCAGCGCCTCGGCATGGCCGAAGTCGATCCCGCCGCCGTCCAGCGCCTCGGCGCGGCTGCCCAGCGGCTTGCGCAGCTTGCGGTGCACGGTGAAGCTCTCCGGCACCTCGAGCAGCTCCGCGTTGAGCTCGCGCAGCCGCTCCAGCGGCACCGTGGTGTCGACCGGCGGGCTGGCGCTGCGGTCGAGTTCGCCGGTGCTCGAGGTGGTCACGGTCGGGTCTTCGTACTCGCCCAGCTCCATCTTCCGGCGCAGCTCCTTGAGCGCGGCCGCCATCTCCTCGTGGCGCTCGGCGTGGGCCCGCTCGACGTCCTCGGTCGCGATCGTCCCCTCTTCGATCAGCCGCTCGGCGTAGAGCTCGGAGACCGGCGGGTGGGCCTTGATCTTGGTTGCGATCGCCGGCTGCGTGTAGGCGGGCTCGTCGGTCTCGTTGTGGCCGAAGCGGCGGTAGCCGATCACGTCGATGACGATGTCGCGGCTCCAGCGCTCGCGGAACGCCATCGCCAGCCGCACCGCCGCCGAGCAGGCCTCGACATCGTCGGCGTTGACGTGGACGATCGGCACGTTGAACCCCTTCGCCATGTCGGCGGCGTAGGGGGTCGAGCGGGCGTCCTCGGGGTCGGTGGTGAAGCCCACCTGGTTGTTCTGGATGATGTGGATCGTGCCGCCGGTGGTGTAGCCGCGCAGCGAGTGCAGGTTGAAGGTCTCTGCGACCACGCCCTGGCCGGGGAAGGCGGCGTCGCCGTGCAGCAGCACCGGCACCGCCCGCTTCGGGTCGTGCTCCAGCTTCGGCCCGGCGCAGTCGGACTGCAGGAAGCGGGTCGCGCCCTCGACCACCGGGTCGACGAACTCGAGGTGGCTCGGGTTCGGGTAGAGCCGCACCGCGATCTTGTCGTCGTCGGTCTCGTAGATGCCCTGGTGGCCGTAGTGGTACTTGACGTCGCCGGTGCCGCCGTGGGGAATCGAGGCGACCGCCTTCACCTGCTCGATCTGCTTCGAGCCCTCGAACTCGGCCAGGATCGACTCGACCGAGCGGCCGAGGTTGTGGGCGAGGACGCTGAGCCGGCCGCGGTGGGCCATCCCGAAGACGACCTCCTCGGCGCCGGCCCGGTGCGAGAGGGTGACGACCTCGTCGAGCATCGGCACGATCGCGTCGAGCCCCTCGATCGTGAAGATCTTCTGCCCCAGGTAGGCCTTCTCGACGAAGCGCTCGAACTCGAAGACGTCGATCAGGCGGTCGAGCAGGCGGCGCTTCTGCTCGTCGGCTAGCGGCTGGCGGTGGGCGCCGGTCTCGACCATCTCGCGCAGCCAGGTCCGCTGCGAGTGCGAGGAGAGGTGCTCGAACTGGTAGGCGATCGTCCCGCAGTAGGCCTCGCGCATCCGCGGCAGCACCTCGAGCAGGGTCTCGCCGGGGACGCCGATGCGCAGGATCGAGGCCGGGATCCGCGCCATCAACTCCGGCGTCAGGTTGAGCCGCTCCGGCTGGATCGCCGGGTCGCCCTTGGGCTCGCTGCCGAGCGGGTCGAGGCGGGCGGCGAGGTGGCCGTGGGTGCGGTAGCCCTTGAGCAGCGAGGTGGCGGCCTGGACGGCGCCGAGCAGCTCCTCGTCGGGCTCGCCGGGGGCCGACGGCAGCGCCGGCGCGGCCAGTGGCGGTGCCGAGGCCGAGGCGGGGTGGGCGGCGGCGAGCGGCGCCGGGTCGATCCCGAGGTCGGCGGCGACCGACTCGTAGAAGCCGTCCCCGCCCTCGAGCAGCTGCTCGATCCGGCGCAGGAAGGCGCCCGACTCGGCCCCCTGGATCACCCGGTGGTCGTAGGTCGAGGTCAGCGTCATCGTCTTCGAGACGCCGAGCTGACGCAGGCGGTCGGGCGAGGCCTGGGCCCACTCGGGCGGGTAGGCGATCGCGCCGGCGGCGACGATCGCGCTCTGGCCGCTGATCAGGCGGGGGACCGAGGCGACGGTGCCGATCCCGCCCGGGTTGGTCAGGGAGATGTTGGTCCCCTGGAAGTCGTCGGCGGTCAGCTTCGACTCGCGCGTCTTGTTGATCAGTTCCTCGTAGCGGCTGTGGAAGGCGGCGAAGCCGAGCCCGTCGGCGCCCTTGATCGCCGGCACCATCAGGCTGCGCGAGCCGTCCTTGCGCTCGACGTCAACGGCGATGCCGAGGTTGACCGGCCCGCCCTCGACCGCGAACGGCTTGCCCTCGCGCTCCTCGTAGACGCGGGTCATCACCGGCCATTGCTTCGCCGCCTCGACGATCGCCCAGGCGATCAGGTGGGTGAAGGAGACCTTCAGCCCGCGCTCCTTCAGCTCCCCGTTGAGCGCCTTCCGTTTCGCGTCCAGCGTGTCGACCGCAACCGTCCGGAACGAGGTCGCCGTCGGCACCTCCCGGCTCTCGCCCATAGCCTGAGCCAGCATCGCCGCCGGCCCCCGCAACGGCTTCGCCTCGCCGGCCGCAGCAGGCGCCGCAGACGCGCCGTTGCCGCCGTCGGCAGCCGCCAGCACATCGCCCTTGGTCACCTTGCTCCCCGGCCCGCTGCCATCCACCGAGCCGAGGTCGACCCCCCGCTCTTCAGCTACCCGCCGCGCCACGGGCGTAGCCCGAACTCCATCGCCTCCGTTGGCCTCTCCCGAGCTATCGCCAGAGACGCCGGTCCCGGCGCCCGGCTCCCCAGCCTCTCTCCCGCCCTCTCACCCGCGACAGGACCCGCGGCCGAGCGGTCTGAGCCCTCGGACGCCCCTTCCCCGGGCTCCATCTCCGCAAGCACGGCCCCCACCGGCACCTCGTCGTCCACCGCCGCAACCAGCTTCGTGATCGTCCCGTCGGCCGGCGCCGGCACCTCGGCGTCGACCTTGTCGGTCGATACCTCGACCACCGTGTCGCCCTCTTTGACGAAGTCGCCCTCGGCGACGTGCCACTCCAGGACGATGCCCTCGGTGACCGACTCGCCCATCTCGGGCATCTGGATCTGCACGGTCGCCGTTTGCGCCATCTGTCGTTTGAGTGTATGAAAGAGCGATGAACTACTTCGTCACCGGAGCGACGGGCTTCATCGGCCGCAACCTGGTCGAGCTCCTGCTGCAGCGCGAGGGGACGATCTACGCCCTGGTCCGAGCCGGTTCCCGCGGCCGCCTGGAGGAGCTGCGGACCGCCTGGGGAGCCGATGGCGCCCGCGTCGTGCCGGTCGCCGGCGACCTCTCCCAGCCCGGCCTGGGGGTCTCCGAGGAGGATCTGCTGACGCTGCGCGGCGAGGTCGACCACTTCTTCCACCTGGCGGCGATCTACGACATGGCGGCGGGCGCCGAGGCGCAGGTGGCCAACGTCGAGGGAACCCGCCACGCGATCGAGCTCGCCGGCGCGATCGAGGCCGGCTGCTTCCACCAGGTCAGCTCGATCGCCGCCGCCGGCCTCTACCGCGGCACCTGGACCGAGGAGATGTTCGACCAGGCCCGGGACCTCGACACCCACCCGTACTTCCGCACCAAGCACGAGTCCGAGCGGGTCGTGCGCGAGGAGTGCCCGTGCCCCTGGCGCGTCTACCGGCCCGGGATCGTCGTCGGCGACTCGCGCAGCGGGGAGATCGACAAGATCGACGGGCCCTACTACTTCTTCAAGCTGCTGCAGCGGCTGCGGCGGGCGCTGCCCTCCTGGCTGCCCGCGGTCGGGATCGAAGGCGGCGAGATCAACATCGTCCCGGTCGACTTCGTCGCCGCGGCGATCGACCACATCGCCCACCAGCCGGGGCTCGACGGCCGCGCCTTCCACCTCACCGACCCCGACCCGAGGACGGCCGGCGAGGTGCTCAACCTCTTCGCCAAGGCGGCCGACGCCCCACAGGCGACGCTGCGCCTCGACCAGGGCGTGACCGACCCGGTGACCGGCCTGGCCCGCGCCGGGCTGCGCCTCTTCCCGCCCGCCAAGCGCCTGGTGAAGATCGGGCTGGACGAGCTCGGCATCCCGGCCGGCGTGCTCAACTACGTCAACTACCCGACCCACTTCGACTCGAGCGAGGCGCAGCGGGCGCTGCGCGGCTCGGGGATCGAGGTGCCGCCGCTGGAGAGCTACGCCCCGCGGGTCTGGGACTACTGGGAGCGCAACCTCGACCCCGGCCTGTTCAAGGACCGCACGCTCTCGGCCGCGGTGCGGGGCAAGGTGGTGCTGATCACCGGCGCGTCCTCGGGGATCGGCAGGGCGGCCGCGGTCAAGGTCGCCGACGCCGGCGCGACGGTGCTGCTGGTCGCCCGCTCGGTCGAGAAGCTGGAGGAGACCAAAGCCGAGATCGAGGCGGCGGGGGGCGTCGCCCACATCCACCGCTGCGACATGTCGGACACGGAGGACGTCGAGCGGATGGCCGAGGAGGTCCTCACCTACCACGGTCGGGTCGACGTCCTGGTCAACAACGCCGGCCGCTCGATCCGGCGCTCGGTGGCGCTCTCCTACGACCGTTTCCACGACTACGAGCGCACGATCCAGCTCAACTACTTCGGCGCGGTGCGCCTGATCCTCGCCCTGCTGCCCTCGATGCAGGCCCACAAGAGCGGCCAGATCATCAACATCAGCTCGATCGGCACCCAGACCAACCCGCCGCGCTTCTCCGCCTACGTCGCCTCGAAGTCGGCGCTCGACGCCTTCAGCCGCGTGATCGCCTCCGAGGTGATCGGCGACGGCGTCCACATCACGACGATCTACATGCCCCTGGTGCGGACGCCGATGATCGCGCCGACGCGGATGTACGACATGTTCCCGGCGATCACGCCCGAGGAGGCGGCGGAGATGATCGCCGGCGCGATGGTCGGCAAGCCGAAGAAGGTGGCGACCCGGCTCGGCACCTTCGGCGAGCTGCTCTACGCGGTCGCGCCGAAGGCCAGCGACCGCATCCTCAGCACCGCTTACAAGCTCTTCCCTGAGTCGCAGGCGGCGAAGGGGAAGGGCGAGGAGGCGCCGGACAAACCACCGACCACCGAGGCCGTCGCCTTCGCGCACCTGATGAAAGGGGTGCATTGGTAGGAGGCGGGCGGGGGCGGGCGGCGCTTGTCGGAGCGGCCGTGGACGACGCCGCATGCCGGCGCCCGGGGAGTCACCCCGCGGGTGCCTATGTTCGCTTCGCTGGCGCTCCGCTCACCATGATGCTGCCGCTTCGCGGCTGGAATCACTCGCCGGTGCGCCGCTTCGCGAGGCACCCGCGTGGCGACTCCCCGGGCACCCGTTCACGCCTCTCAGGGGGACACCCCCTGCGCTCCCTGCGAGCGCTCTGCGGTGCGTCCCTTCGCACGATCGCAGCTTTTTCCGGGCTATAGGGGGGTCGATGCTGCGATCGAGCGGGGGACCTACGATTGCTGATCGATGAGCGAGCGCAGGCTGAAGCATTGGGGGTGGGGGTACGAGGATCAGGCGCCTTCTCGGCGGGAGCTGGAGGAGGCTGCGGTTGGGATTCGGGAGCGGTTTGGGTTTGGGGGCGAGGTGGAGGAGGCTGTGCCGCTCGATGCGGTGGAGGTGCGGGGGTCGCGGTTGAAGGCGCCCGGCGGGTTTGGCGATCTCTTTACGGGTGGGAAGTACGAGCGGGTTTCGCGGGCGCTGGGCAAGGCCTACCGGGACGTGGTGCGGGGGTTCCGGGGGGAGTTCGAGAATCCGCCGGACCTGGTGGCGCGGCCGCGCGACGAGTCTGAGATCGAGGCGGTGCTTTCCTGGTGTGAGGCCGAGGGCGCCGCTGTCGTTCCCTTCGGCGGCGGGACCAGCGTCGTCGGCGGGGTCGAGGGGCGGTTGGGGGAGCGGCCCTTCGTCTCCCTCGACATGCGGCGCCTGGACCGGGTGCTGGAGGTCGATGCCGGATCGATGGCGGCGCGGATCCAGGCCGGCGCCACCGGCCCGGGGCTGGAGGAGCAGCTGCGCGAGCACGGGCTCACGCTGCGCCACTTCCCCCAGTCGTTCGAGTACTCCACCCTGGGCGGCTGGATCGCCACCCGGGCGGGCGGGCACTTCGCCACCCTCTACACGCACATCGACGACCTGGTCGAGTCGGTGCGGGCGATCACGCCGCGCGGCGGCTGGGCGAGCCGGCGGCTGCCGGGATCGGGCGCCGGACCCTCGCCGGACCGGATGCTAATCGGCTCGGAGGGGATCCTCGGGGTGATCGGCGAGGCCTGGATGCGGGTGCGCCCGCGGCCCGAGTTCAAGGCATCTTGCGCGGTCGAGTTCGGCGACTTCCTCGCCGCGGCAGGCGCCGTGCGGGAGATATCGCAGGCGGGGCTCTATCCCTCCAACTGCCGTCTGCTCGACGCGACCGAGGCGGGCACGACCGGCGCCGGCAGCGGCGAGAAGAGCCTGCTGGTGCTCGGCTTCGAGTCCGCCCACCACCCGGTAGAGGCGCCGATGGAGCTGGCCCTGGCGATCGCCCGCGAGCACGGTGGCGTGCCCGGTCAGGCGAGGGCCACCAGGCCCGCTCCCACCGGCGCCGACGCGGCAGCGAGCCCCGGACCAGCTCTGTCTCCTCCGGCGCCAGGTGGAGTGGAGCAGTCGGCGGTGGATGCCTGGCGCAGCGCCTTCCTCCTCGCCCCCTACCTGCGCGACACTCTCGTCGCCTGCGGAGTCCTCTCGGAGACCTTCGAGACGGCGATCACCTGGGACCGCTTCGAGGACTTCCACGCGACGGCGATGGAGGCGGCGCGGAGCAAGGTCGCCGAGGTCTGCGACGCCCCCGCCGAGGGACCGGGCGCCCCGCGGGTCAGCTGCCGCTTCACCCATGTCTACCCCGACGGCCCCGTCCCCTACTTCACGGTCATGGCCCCCGCCGTCCGCGGCGGCGAGGTCGAGCAGTGGGACGAGATCAAGGCCGCCGCCTCCGAGGCCGTGATCGAGAACGGCGGCACGATCACCCACCACCACGCCGTCGGCCGCGACCACCGCCCCTGGTACGACCGGCAATGCCCAGCACCCTTCGCCGCCGCCCTCCGCGCCGCGAAGACGGAGTTGGACCCGGCCGCCATCCTCAACCCAGGCGTCCTACTCGACCCAGAGCGTGCCTGACGCTTCGCATCTCGGCGTCCTCAGTCGGCTGGCTCGGGTCACGCACTAACTGCGCGCTCCCCTCACCAGCCTCCCTGCGTCCACCGACCTGCTCGGTCAGGCACGCTCTGACCTTACGAGCCCTTACGAGCGCTACCCTGCCGCGACCGCCCTGATGGACACGATCACCTCAGAGCACCCGACGATTCCCGGCGAGCCGAGCTCCCAGCCGGCGAGGCCGCGCCGATCGCCGCTGCGGGCGGCGATCAAGACCGGGCGGCCGCAGGAGTGGATCAAGAACGTCTTCGTCTTCGCCGGCCTGCTCTTCTCGGGCAAGTTCAACGACGCCGGCGCGGTGCTCGAGGCGACGCTGGCCTTCGTCGCCTTCTGCGGCATCTCCAGCGCCGGCTACTACATCAACGACCTGGTCGACATCGAGTTCGACCGCAAGCACCCGAAGAAGCGCCTCCGGCCGCTGGCCGCGGGCGAGCTCTCCGAGGGGGCGGCGAAGACGATCGCGCCGCTGCTCGCCGCCGCCGCGATCGGGCTCGCCTTCGCCACGGTCAAGTGGGAGGTCGGCCTGATGGTGGTCGGCTACGGGGTCGCCCAGGTCGCCTACAGCCTCGGCCTGAAGCAGATCGTGATCGTCGACGTGATGGTCCTCGCCGGCCTCTTCATCCTCCGCGTCGCGGCGGGCGCCAGCGCCGTCGACGCCCACGCCTCCGAATGGCTGCTGCTCTGCACCGGCATGATCGCCCTCTTCCTCGGCTTCACCAAGCGCCGCCAGGAGGCCGTCTCCGAGCTGCACGAAGGGGCGAGCAGCCGGCCGGTGCTGGAGCACTACTCGCTGCCCTTCCTCGACCAGATGGTCGCCCTGGTCACCACCGGCACCGTGATCAGCTACTCGATCTACGCGGTCGACTCGCCGATCATCGGCAACGAGATGATGTGGACGATCCCGCCGATGGTCTACGGCATCTTCCGCTACCTCTACCTGATCTACGACCGTGCCGACGACCGCTCGATCGCCTCGATGGTCTCCAAGGACAGGGGGATGATCGCCGCCGCCGCGACCTTCGCCGCGCTCGCCTTCGCCCTGCTCTACGTCTTCAACTGATAGCCGTCGGACAACCGGCCTGAGGTAGGGCCCTCTCCGCCGGTCGGGGAGGGATGAGGAACGGCGGAACGGTCAGTTGGCGACCGGCAGGTCGGAGAGCAGCTCGGTCTTGCCGTTGCGGCGGAACTGGAGGTCGATCGTCTCGTCCTTGCGGTAGGTGCCGAAGAGGCCCAGGTACATCGCCAGCCAGCGGCCGGCGCCGACCTTCTCCTTGACGATCTCGCGGTTGAAGACGATCTCGCCGGCACGCAGCTCGTAGTCCTCGCCCTCGCGCTGCTCGATTCCGTTGACGAAGACGGCGTAGGGCGCTTCTGCGCCGGGCGGCAGCTCCAGCCGCCGGCCGGCCGCGTAGCTGCCCTTTGGTATGTCCGTCGTCCCGTCGCTCATGTCTGCCTGAGCCGACTGTGGCCACTTAGGACCTATCGAGATAGGTCCTTATACGTCGTATTGGCGGATAAGTGGCCAACAGCATCGGCGTATTGCTCATCCGAGAGTCTCGCGCACCAGGTCGAAGGGCGAGTCGTACTCGGTCGGGTCGAGCTCTTCGCGCCTCACTCCGCCGCGGAACGGCACGAACGCCCCGTCCCCCCTCACGTCGACCCCGGCGACGCGCTTGCGCAGCAGCCCGCCCCGGCTCAGCTGCAACCGCGCCCGAACCTGGTCCCCCGGCGCGAAGTCCCGCAGCATCGAGACCTTCTTGGCTGGCCCCTCCGCCCGGATCGCCAGCGCCCGCTCCCGCATCTCCTCCACCGCCTGATCAAGCTCCGCGAACGGCCGGTGCGAGACCTCCGACCCGTCCCGAATCGTCAGCTTCCAAGCCAATCGAGCCATGAAGTCCAGCCTAGATGGTCGATTCCACGACCCCGCACGCCCGGATGACGTGCGTGGCACTGCGCATCTCTGCGTCCTCGGGTTTGCTTTTGCAACCAGCAAAGGCTGCACCCTG
>JBBDTK010000027.1:0-1763 GCA_040904405.1 Solirubrobacterales bacterium
CCCCATCGAGACCCCGGAAGGTCCCAACATCGGTCTCATCGGATCGCTGGCGACCTTCGCCCGTGTGAACCGGTTCGGTTTCATCGAAACGCCATATCGCAAGGTGTTCGACGGCAAGGTGTCGACTGAGGTCGAGTACCTCACCGCTACCGAGGAGGAGCGCTACGTCATCGCCCAGGCCAACGCCCCACTGACGCCCGACGGCTCGTTCCGTAACGACCGCGTGCTCGTGCGTTCCGGCGGTGGCGGCGAAGTAGACACCGTTTCGCCCGACAAGGTCGACTACATGGATGTCTCGCCCAAGCAGATCGTCTCCGTCTCCACCGCCCTCATCCCCTTCCTCGAGCACGACGACGCCAACCGCGCCCTGATGGGCTCGAACATGCAGCGTCAGGCCGTGCCGCTGCTGAAGCCCGAGCCGCCGCTGATCGGCACCGGGATGGAGCGCCGCGCGGCAGTCGACACCGGCGACGTGCTGCTCGCCGGGACCGACGGCGAGGTGCTGTCGGTCGACGCTCAGCGGATCGTGATCGGCAAGGGCGGCAAGAACGAGGAGTACGAGCTCTCCAAGTTCATGCGCTCCAACCAGGGCACGATCATCCACCAGCGTCCGATCGTCAACGTCGGCGACAAGGTCTCCGAGGGCGACGTGCTCGCGGACGGGTCCTCGACGGCGGGCGGTGAGATCGCGCTCGGCAAGAACGTGCTGGTCGCCTTCATGTCCTGGGAGGGCTACAACTTCGAGGACGCGATCATCATCTCCGAGCGCCTGGTCAAGGACGACGAGCTGACCTCGATCCACATCGAGGAATACGAGATCGACGCCCGCACGACCAAGCTCGGCGACGAGGAGATCACCCGCGACATCCCCAACCGCTCCGAGGAGAGCCTGCGCAACCTCGGCGAGCGCGGCATCGTCCGGGTCGGGGCCGAGGTCGTCTCGGGCGACCTGCTGGTCGGCAAGGTGACGCCGAAGGGCGAGACCGAGCTGACCGCCGAGGAGAAGCTGATCCGCGCGATCTTCAAGGAGAAGGCGCGCGAGGTCCGCGACACCTCGCTGAAGGTCCCGCACGGCGAGGGCGGCGTCGTGATCGACGTGCTCACCTTCAGCCGCGACGAGGGCGACGACCTGCCGCCCGGCGTCAACGACCTGGTCCGCGTCTACGTCGCGACCAAGCGCAAGATCGCCGAGGGCGACAAGCTCGCCGGCCGCCACGGGAACAAGGGTGTGATCTCCAAGATCGTGCCCGAAGAGGACATGCCCCACCTCGCCGACGGCACCCCGGTCGACGTGATTCTCAACCCGCTCGGCGTGCCGAGCCGGATGAACATCGGCCAGGTGCTGGAGACGCACCTCGGCTGGGTCGCCGGCAACGGCTGGTACGACGATGGCTCCGAGGCCTTCAAGCAGGCGCACTCCGAGCAGGGCGACGGGCGGGTCTACGTCGCGACCTCGGTCTTCGACGGCGCCACCGTCGAGGACGTCGACAAGGCGCTGGTCGAGTGGTCGGACGAGAACGCCGAGCGCGGCATCGACCTCGGCGTCGACAAGAGCGCCCAGCCGGGCGCCCGCTGCGCCGGCAGCGCCCAGCTCTACAACGGCCGCACGGGAGAGCCCTACGAGGGCACGGTGACCGTCGGCTACATGTACATCCTCAAGCTGCTGCACCTGGTCGACGACAAGATCCACGCCCGCTCGACCGGGCCCTACTCGCTCGTCACCCAGCAGCCGCTGGGCGGCAAGGCGCAGTTCGGCGGCCAGC
>JBBDTK010000028.1:0-10671 GCA_040904405.1 Solirubrobacterales bacterium
CCCCGCCCCCCCCCCCCCCCCCCCCCCCCCCCCCCCCCCCCCCCCCCCCCCCGCCTCATTCGAAGACGACCGTATAGGTCGCTTCGTTGTTCTCGGAGACCTGCTCGCCGGGCACCGGCTCCACCACCACCTCCAGCGTCACTTCGCCTTTCGGCGCCGACGCCAGCGGAATCGTCGCGATCGACGATTCGCCCGCTTCGATGCTGCTGATCTCACCCTGGAGGCCTTCGCCGCCGCCGACCGTCACCGTCACCGTGATCCCGTTCTCGGTCGATTCGCCCTGATTCTGCACTTCGACTTCCACTTCGGGCGCCCCTTCGGTTGAGACCGAGGCGGCCCCTTCCGCGGTCAGTTCGGCGCCGTTGACGCTGGTCCCGAGCAGGCCGAGCCCGTGCACTCCGGCGGTCGCGGCGCCGGTGGCGCCGCTGACCGCGCCCAGGGCCGCGCTGACTTCGGAATCGTCGAGCCACTTGGTCACCTCGGGGACGAAGACGCTTTTCGGCACGTCCTCGCCCGAAATCCCGCTGTCGGCCAGGACGTCGTTCACCTGCGGCCGCACGATCGAGGCGTAGAGCACGTCGCTGGCCGCCAGCTTGCCCATCTGGTTGGCGATCGCTTCGGTCGCTTTTTTCGACCCGACGTCGCCCAGGGCCGTGCTCATCTTTTCGGAGATCTCGGTCATCGCGCTGCCGCGCAGCTGGTAGACGAGTTCCAGCGTCGACTGCGCGTCGGCCATGTCGCCGGGGGTGTCGAGCCCTTCGACCCGGGCCGCGTAGTTGTCGATCGCGCTGCGGTCGGCGTTGACCTCGGCGACGAACTCGGTGACCGAGAGCCCGCCGGAGTCTTCCAGCTTGCCGAAGAAGCTCTGGCTCGTCTGCGCCGTCTCGTCGACGATCTGGGTGACGTTTTCGGCGTAGTCGCTGAGCGCCCGCTCCTGGCGGGCGTTGAGGCAGCCGCGCACGGCGAGCACCAGCAGGATCAGCACGAGCAGCCCGGCGCCCAGCGCCAGCCCGCGGCGCAGCACGATCTGCTGCCGTTCCGGACGGCGGGGCGGCCGCGGCCTGCGCCGCGCTGCGGGTACGGTCGAATCCTCCAAGAAGCAGGGAGTATGTCGCAGGAGGGAGCGGATTCGCGGCGAAGTCGAAGAAGCTTTGGTCGGTTCCCTCGTTCTCAACCGCTTTCTGATCGAGCGCCGCATCGGCAGCGGCGGCTTCGGCACCGTCTACGAGGCATGGGACGGGCGGCTCGAGCGCAACGTCGCGGTCAAGGCGATCGACTCCGCCGGCGAGGGGGGACGCCGGGTGCTGCGGGAGGCGCAGGCCGCCGCCCGCCTCAACCATCCGGGCATCGTCACCCTCTACGAGATGGGCGAGGAGGACGGCAGCGCGCTGCTGGTCACCGAGCTGGTCGAGGGTGAGACCCTGTCCGAGCTGAACGCCGCGGGGGCGCTCAGCGACCGCGAGATCGGCGAGCTCGGCGCGGACCTCTGCGAGGCGCTCGACCACGCCCACTCGCGCGGCGTCGTCCATCGCGACATCAAGCCCCAGAACGTGCTCGTCGCGGATGGCGACGAGCCGCGCGCCAAGCTGATGGACTTCGGCATCGCCCGGCTCGCCGGCTCGACCGCGCTGACCGCCCCCGGCGACCTCGTCGGCACCCTCGCCTACATGTCGCCGGAGCAGGCGCAGGGGCGCGAGGCCGGCCCGGAAGCCGACGTCTACTCGCTCGCCCTGGTGCTCTACGAGTGCTGGAGCGGAGAGAACCCGAACCGGCGGGCCACCCCGGCGGCGACGGCGCGGGCGATCGGCGAGCGACCGCGCTCGCTGCGGCGCCTCCGACCCGGCCTGCCGCGCGAGTTGAGCGAGACGATCGACGCCGCCCTCTCGCGCCGCCCCTCGCGCCGCCCGACGCTGGAGCAGCTGGGGAGCGCGATCGAGGACTCGCTGGAGCAGCTGGCCGACAGCGCCCCCCGTCGCTCCCCCCCGCTCGGCATGCGCCTCGGCGCGATCGCCGCCGCAGCCGCGCTCGGGACCTGGCTGGCACTCGGCCACGGCGCCCTCCTACCGTAGGATTTTCCGATCAACGTCCTTCGCAACCTCGAGAGTCGGATCGAAGGCCTCGTCGAGGGCGTGTTCAGCCGCGCCTTCAGCTCCGAGGTCCAGCCGGTCGAGCTCGCCCGCAAGCTGGCCAAGGAGATGGACGCCCACAAGACCGCCGGGGTAGCGCGGGTCTACGTCCCCAACGAGTACACGGTCTACCTCTCGGGTAAGGACCGCACCCGGCTGGAGGGCTACGAGCGCTCGCTGGAGCAGGAGCTCTCCGGCTACCTGCTGGAGCACGCGCGACGCCGCGGCTACGACCTGCTGACCAGGCCCACGGTGGCCTTCGAGACCGACGAGCGCCTGCGCCTCGGCGAGTTCGGGATCCAGACCCGGCTGGTCAAGCCGCCGGCGCAGGAGGGCGAGCGGCCCGAGCCGGGCGAGGAGGGCCACACGATGGTCTACTCGGCGGTGCGGGATGCGCCGCCGGTGCAGGCGCCGCCGCCCGCCGGCCGCGCCGAGGTCGCGACCCGGGCGATCGTCACCGTCGCCGCCCGCCGCTACGTGCTCGAGGGCCCGCGGGCGACGATCGGCCGCGCCAAGCAGGCCGACTGCGTGCTGCGCGACCCCAACATCTCCCGCCACCACGCCGAGCTGCGACGCTCGCCGGAGGGAGACTGGACGATCGCCGATCTCGGCTCCACCAACGGGATCAAGGTCAACGGCCGCCGCGTCGGCTCGACCCGCCTGCGCGCCGGCGACCAGGTGACCCTGGGCACGACGACCTTCCAATTCGATGTTGAGAGGTAGGCGTTCAGCGCCCCGATGACGAGGTCCAGATGTCGCAGGGCAAGGACGCAAGTGAGCCCAATGGCGGTTCCATTGGGTGAACGAGGACGCAGCCATGCGGCACTCTGGGACCGTCATTAGGGTGCTGGCGTGGACTACGACCCGATATCCGTCGCCCTCAAGTTCGGCTTCCTCGCCGTGCTCTACCTCTTCCTGCTCTGGATCGCGCGCAGCGCCCTGAAGGACCTGCGCGGCACGGTCGCGCCGGCGCCCGACGCGACCGGCTTCCACCCGGCGCCCGCCTTCGCCGCGGCTGCCGGCGGCGACGCCTGGCTGGTGGCGCTGCGCGGTGGCGGCCTGCGCGAGGGCGAGCGCTTCGACCTGATCGGCGGCCTCTCGATCGGCCGCTCGGGCGAGGCCGACCTGCGGATCGAGGATCGCTACGCCTCCGGCCTGCACGCGAGGATCTTCACCCGCGAGGGACGCGCCTATGTCGAAGACATGAGCTCCACCAACGGTACCCTGCTCAACGACGCCGATCTGCACGGCGAGGCGGAGCTGATCGACGGCGACGTGGTGCGGATCGGGGACACCGAGCTTCGCTTCGAGGCGGGAGGGGCGTAGTGCTGCGGGTCGACGACCAGGCTTTCCGCACCGACACCGGGCGGCAGCGCAGCGAGAACGAGGACTCGCTCTTCGTCCGCGCCCCGATCTTCGTCGTCGCCGACGGGATGGGCGGGGCGCAGGCGGGCGAGGTCGCCTCGAAGGCGGCGGCCGACGCCTTCGACCGCGACCTTCCCGAGCTGCCCGCGCCGCAGTTCCTGCGCGAGACGATCGAGGCGGCGAACCGCCAGATCCACGATCTGGCGCGCGCCGACCCCTCGCGGGCCGGGATGGGCACGACGATCACCGCGGCGATCGTCGACGCGCAGGCGGGGGAGGTCAGCATCGGCCACGTCGGCGACAGCCGCGCCTACCGGCTGCGCGGCGGCAGGCTCGAGCAGCTCACCTGCGACCACTCGCTGGTCGAGGAGATGCGCCGCAAAGGGCAGATCACCGACGCCCAGGCCGAGGACCACCCGCAGCGCTCGATCATCACCCGGGCGCTGGGGCCCGAGCCGGAGGTCGAGGTCGACCTGCAGACCGTGCCGGCGACGGCAGGCGACGTCTTCCTGCTCTGCTCCGACGGGCTGACGACGATGGTCGGCGAGGAGCGGATCGCGGCCGTCCTCGCCGCCGCCGGTTCGATGCAGGAGGCGGTGCGGGCGCTGGTCGAGGAGGCCGACGGCGCCGGCGGCCGCGACAACATCACCGCGCTCGCCTTCCGGCTCGAAGACGCCGCAGCTCCGCGCGGGCAGAGCATCGAGGACGCGACCCTGGTCGGCTCCACCGCCGAGCAGGCCGGCCTGACCGCGACCGAGGTGCGCCGCCGGGCCGCCGGCGAGGCGGCGAGGGAGCGCCGCGAGCAGCTCAGCGGAGCGAAGCCGCGGCACCGCCGCCTGCGCACCGCCGCCAAGGCGCTCGCCGCGCTCGTCCTGATCGCCGCGCTCGGCTTCGGCGCCTGGTACGGCAACAGCCAGGTCTGGTTCCTCGGCACCGACGACGCCGGCCGGGTCGCCCTCTACCGCGGCCTGCCCTACGAGCTGCCCTTCTCGATCCGCCTCTACGAGGAGCGCTACGCCGCCCCGGTCCAGACCGACGCCCTATCCGCCCGCCGGCAGGAGGCCGTCAGCGGCCACGACCTGCGCTCCCACGCCGACGCGGTCTCGCTGATCGAGGACATCGAACGCAGCCAGGGAGTGCCTTGAGGTCGGCCGCGCGCAACCGGGAGCTGGTCGCCCTGATCCCGGTCGCGCTGCTGCTCAGCGCCGGCTTCGCCGCCGTCTTCGCCGAGGAGAACGCCCGGCTCGGCAACCTCAGCCTGATCTACGGCGCCTACTTCCTCGCGGTCTGCCTCGCCACCCACGTCTACCTGCGCCTGCGCCTGCCCAACGCCGATCCCTACCTCTTCCCGCTGGTCGCGCTGCTGACCGCCTTCGGCCTGGTGATGGTCTACCGGATCGACGCCGACCTCGCCCGCGACCAGGCCAACTGGTTCGTGCTCGGGCTGCTGCTCTTCGCCCTGACGATCCACTTCCTGCGCGAGTACGACGTGCTCGAGCGCTACCGCTACACGATCGCCGCCGCCGGGATCCTGCTGCTGCTGGCGCCGCGCCTGCCCGGCATCGGCCAGCAGGTCAACGGCGCCTACCTCGGGGTGAAGATCGGCCCGCTCGCCTTCCAGCCGGCCGAGTTCGCGAAGATCTGCATCGTCGTCTTCCTCGCCAGCTACCTGCGCGAGCACCGCGAGGTCCTGATCGTCGGCGCCCGCCGGGTGCTCGGCGTCACCCTGCCGCCGCTCAAGCACCTCGGCCCGCTGCTGGTCGTCTGGGGGGCCTCGATGTTCATGCTCGTCTTCATCCGCGACCTCGGCAGCTCGCTGATGTTCTTCGCCGCCTTCCTGGCGCTGCTCTACGTCGCCACCGGCCGCTTCTCCTTCGTCGTCATCGGCATCGGGATGTTCCTGGTCGGCGCCTGGTTCTTCGCCGAGACCGTGCCCCACGTCCACGATCGGATCGCGATCTGGCTCGACCCCTACCAAGACCCGGCAAATACCGGATACCAGATCCTCAACTCGATCTTCGCTCAGGCGGACGGTGGTTTGTTCGGCCAGGGGTTCGGCCAGGCGTTGATCACGATTCCGGGCACCGACGATGCGCTGCTGCCGGCGGCGCAGACGGACACGATCTACTCGCTGATAGTGAACGAGGTGGGCCTGTTCGGCGGTTGCGCCGTCGTCCTGATCTACCTCCTGATCGCCGCCCGCGGGTTCAAGATCGCCCTGCTCGCCGACGACGGCTTCTCGAAGCTGCTGGCCACCGGGCTGACCGCGGTCTTCGCGATCCAGGCCTTCGTGATCATCGGCGGCGTCACCCGGGTGATCCCCCTGACCGGCGTCACCCTGCCCTTCATCAGCTACGGCGGCAGCTCGATCGTCGCCAACTGCGTCCTGCTCGCGCTGCTGCTGCTGATCTCCGACCGGGCGCGGCGCGAGGCGGCGGCGAGCGGCCGTGGCAGCCTCGCGATGGGGACGGCGTGAACCGCCAGATCGTCCAGCTGTTCGGGCTGATCGTCGTGCTCTTCGGGGTGCTCGTCGCCTTCACCTCCTACTGGTCGGTCTTCGAGGCCGAGGCGCTGAAGGGCAAGCAGGCGAACAAGCGCCCGCTGCTCGAGCAGCAGCAGATCGAGCGCGGTCGGATCCTCGCCGCCGACGGCACCGTCCTCGCCCGCTCCGTGCCGAAGGGCAGGGGGGACGCCCTGCGCTACGTGCGGCGCTACCCGCAGGGGGCCCTCTACGGGCACCCGATCGGCTACAGCTTCGTGCGCGAGGGCGACAGCGAGTTCGAGAAGTTCCACAACGGGGAGCTGGTCGGCGAGGGCTCGGAGTTCGGCTCGATCCTCGACGAGCTGCAGGGCAAGACCCAGGAGGGCAACGACATCGTCACCAACATCGACCCCGAGGCCCAGGCGGCGGCGCTGGTCGGGCTCGAAGCGGCGGGCTTCGGCGCCGTGGTCGGGATCGAGCCGAGCAGCGGGCGGGTGCGGGTGCTCGCCTCCAACCCGCCCTACGATCCCAACCGGGTGCCCGAGGAACTGACCGAGCTGAACGAAAACGAGCTCGAAGCGCCGCTGCTGGACCGTGCCACCCAGGGCCGTTACCCGCCCGGCTCGACCTTCAAGGTGGTGGCCGCCGCCGCCGGGCTCGACAGCGGCGCGATCGACCTCGAAACGACGATCGACGCGCCCGGGACGATCGACGTGCAGGGCCAGCCGGTCTCCAACGGCGGCGGCGTCAGCTACGGCCCGATCGGGCTCGACACCGCGCTGACCAACTCGGTCAACACCTGGTTCGCCCAGCTCGGCGAGCAGATCGGCGCCGACACCCTGTTCGAGTACATGGACGCCTTCGGCTTCGGCTCGACCCCGGCGATCGACCTGCCCGACGAGCAGGTCTACGTCAGCGGCGTCTTCGACGAAAACGAGCTGCTCGGCCGCGGCGACCCGGTCGACGTCGCCCGCATCGCCTTCGGCCAGGAGCGGCTGCTGGTGACGCCGCTGCAGATGGCCGAGGTCACCGCGGCGATCGCCAACGGCGGCAGCCTGATGCGGCCGCAGATCTGGAGCCGCGTCGTCGACCCCGACGGCCGCGTGACCGAGAAGCTCGACCCGACCCGGTACAGCCAGCCGATCGACGAGCAGACCGCGGCCGAGCTGACTGCGGCGATGGAAGGGGTCGTCGAGGAAGGCACCGGCACCCCCGCGGCGATCCCCGGGGTCGCGGTCGCGGGCAAGACGGGGACCGCCGAAACGCCGTTCAACGAGAGTTGCGGCGGCGGTAGCGAAGAGAACCAGGCCTGGTTCGTCGGCTTCGCCCCCGCCGACGATCCCGAGATCGCGATCGCGGCCACGGTCGAGTGCACGACCGCGTTCGGCAGCGAAATCGCCGCGCCGATCTTTCGCGCCGTCGCCGAAGCGATCCTGGAAGGCGAATGAGACCGATGGCGACGCGGGGAACGGAGGGGGATCGAGGTGGCGCCTGAGGTCGGCGAGGGGACGACGATCGACGGCCGCTACCGGCTGCTGCGCCGGATCGGCTCGGGCGGCATGGCGGACGTCTGGCTGGCCGAGGACCCGCACCTGCAGCGCCGCGTCGCGCTCAAGGTGCTGCACAAGCGCTTCGCCCAGGACCGCGAGTTCGTCGAGCGCTTCCGCCGCGAGGCGGAGGCGGCGGCCGGCCTCCAGCACCCCAACGTCGTCGCCGTCTACGACCGCGGCGACGTCGACGGCACCTACTACATCGCGATGCAGCTGCTCGAGGGGCGCTCGCTGAAGCAGCTGATCGACCGGGGGCTGGCCCCCGAGCAGGCGGTGGGGCTGATCCGGCAGGTGCTGGAGGCGGCCGGCTTCGCCCACAAGCACGGCGTCGTCCACCGCGACCTGAAGCCGCAGAACGTGATAGTCGACGACGAGGGGGTGGCGACCGTCACCGACTTCGGCATCGCCCGCGCCGGCGCCTCGGAGATCACCCAGGCCGGCTCGGTGATGGGCACACCGCACTACCTCTCGCCCGAGCAGGCCCAGGGCCAGGAAGTGACGGCGGTCTCCGACCTCTACTCGATCGGGGTGATGCTCTACGAGGCGCTCTCCGGGCGCGCCCCCTTCGAGGCCGAGTCGGCGGTGGCGATCGCGATGAAGCAGGTCTCGCACACGCCGCAGCGCCCGAGCTCGATCGCCGCCGCCGTCTCGCCGGCGCTCGACGCGGTGACGATGCGGGCGCTGGAGAAGGACCCGGGGCAGCGCTTCCAGAGCGCCGAGGCCTTCATCGCCGCGCTCGACGCGGCCCTGCGCGACCCGGGGGCGCCTGGCGGCGGCACCGCCGCCTTCGCGCCGCTGCCGCCACCGGTGGCCGCGCCGGAGCAGGCCGAGGCGCGGGAGGAGGCCGAGCAGGAGGAGCGCCGCCGCCGGCGGTTCTGGCTGACCCTCGCCATCGCCGCGGTGCTGATCGGCGCCCTGCTCGGCTTCTGGCTGACCCGCGACACGACGACCGAGGTCCGCGACGTGACCGGCAACCAGCTCGGCGTGGCGATCTCGCTGCTCGAGCAGGACGGCTTCGCGGTCGGCGACGTGACCCGCGTCCGGCGTGAGGTCGCGGCCAACACCGTGCTCGAGCAGGACCCGGCGGCGGGCGAGGCGTCGCTCGAGTGCGCCGTGCTCGACTTCTTCTGCTCCAAGCCGGAGGTCTCGCTGACGGTCAGCTCCGGCCCCGGCAGCGCCCGGGTGCCCGGCGGCCTGGCCGGGCTGAGCGAGGTGGAGGCGAGCGAACGGGTGGAGGAGGCCGGCTTCGAAGCGGAAGTCGAACGGGTCGCCTCAGAACGGGTCGACTCCGGCCTGGTGATCCGCTCCGAGCCCTCCGGCGGCACGACCGCGAGGCGCGGCTCGACCGTCCTCCTGATCGTCTCCAGGGGTCAGCGGCTGGCCCGGGTGCCGGTCCTGGTCGGCACGCAGCGCTCGGTCGCGGTGCAGCGGATCCGCGCCCGCGGGCTCTCGCCCGGCGTCGAAGAAGAAGAAAGCGCAGCGCCGGCGGGCGAGGTGATCCGCCAGTCGCCCAGCGCCGGCTCGGAGCTGCCGCGCGGCGCCGCGGTCGCGATCGTCGTCTCCAGCGGCGAACGGCGGGCCCGGGTGCCGAACGTGATCGGCTCCGAACGGGCGGCGGCGGTGGAAGCGCTGCGCGACGCCGGGCTCGACCCGAGCGTCGAGGAAGAGGAGACCGAAGTGGCCGCGCAGGTCGGCAGGGTGCTCGACCAGTTCCCGCCGCCGGGCTCCCAAGTGGACCCGGGCAGCGCCGTCACGATCACGGTCGGCAAGCGCGTGCCCGAAAGCGAAGAGGGCGCCGAATGAGGGTGGCGGTCCTCTGCGGCGGCCGCTCCTCGGAGCACGAGGTCTCGCTGCGCTCCGGGGAGGCGGTGGCGCGGGGGATCGAGCAGGCCGGCCACGAGGCCCTGCTGGTGACGATCGACCGCGACGGCGGTTGGAGCTTCCGCGGCGCCCCGGTCGAGCTGCAGCCGGCGGCCGGGCTCTTCGGCGCCGACGTCGCCTTCCCGGCGCTGCACGGGCCCTTCGGCGAGGACGGCAGCGTCCAGGGGGTGCTCGAGTGGCTCGACCTGCCCTACGTCGGCTCCGACGTGCTCTCCTCGGCGATCTGCATGGACAAGCTGACGCTGAAGCGGCTCTGCGCCGAGCGCGGCCTGCCCCAGGTCGAGTTCGTCGCCGCCGGCGAGCGGGGCTGGCGCGAGCGCTGCGAGGCGCTGGGGCTGCCGCTCTGGGTGAAGCCCTCGCGGCTCGGCTCCAGCGTCGGCATCGGCAAGGTCGAGTCGCTCGACGGCCTCGAGGCCGCGGTCGAGCTGGCCCGGCGGCACGACCCGCGGGTGATCGTCGAGGCGCATGCGGAGGGCCGCGAGGTCGAGTGCTCGCTGCTCGGCAACGAGCGGGTCGAGGTCTCGCCGCCGGGCGAGGTCCTCGCGCACGGCGAGTGGTACGACTACGAGACCAAGTACAGCGAGGGGGGGATGGAGCTGGTCGTGCCGGCGCCGATCTCCGACCAGCAGGCCGCGCGGCTGCGCGAGCTCGCCCGCGCCGCCTTCGAACTCGGCGGCTGCGCCGGTCTCGCCCGCTGCGACTTCTTCGTCGAGCCCGCCGGCGAGGTCCTGGTCAACGAGCTCAACACGATGCCCGGCTTCACCGAGACCAGCGTCTACGCCAAGCTCTGGGAGGCTGCGGGCCTCGCCTACCCCGACCTCTGCGACCGCCTGCTCCAGCTCGCGCTCGAGCGCCACGCCAAGTCCCGCTCGCACGAGTTCTGAGTCAGCCGAAGCCCAGGCACGATGGAGGAGGGGGCCTACCGGCAGACGGTCGCCGGCACGCCCCAGGGCGGCGTCATCAGCCCGTTGCTCTCCAACATCTACCTGCACGCCCTCGACCTCGCCTTCGAGGGTGGCGAGAACGGCCTGCTCGTCCGCTACGCGGACGACTTCGTCGTGCTCTGCCGCTCAGAGAGCGAGGCCAGGGCGGCCGAGACCAAGGCGAGGGAAGTCCTCGCCTCGCTCGGCCTTGAGCTGCACCCCGAAAAGACGAAGGTGGTCGACCTCAGAGAAGGCCGCGAGGGCTTTGACTTCCTCGGTGTCCACTTCAGACTCAGATCCGTGAGTAGCGCCGGGTTGGAGTGAAATCGCCGCCGCAGGGGTGT
>JBBDTK010000029.1:0-7099 GCA_040904405.1 Solirubrobacterales bacterium
GGCTGCTTGTCGGGGCGAGGGACACCCCATCCCTCCTTACTCGCTGAGCTCCTCCTGCGGGGCGGCGTCCTCGGCCGGGGCGTCCTCGCTCGACTCCACCACCAGGGCTACGGCGCTTACGCGGTCGTCGTCCTTGATGTTCATCACGCGGACGCCCTGGGTCGGGCGGCCCATCCGGGAGATGCCGCTGGCGTTGGTCCGCTGGACCATGCCGTGCTGGGAGATGAAGAGCAGGTCCTGGTGCTCGCGCACGATCAGGGCGCCGGCGAGGCCGCCCTTCTTCGCGGTCAGCTTCGCGGTCAGCACCCCCTTGCCGCCCCGCCCCTTGACCGGGTACTCGGCGATCGAGGTGCGCTTGCCGTAGCCGTTCTCGGTGACGACGAAGAGCTCGGTGTCGTCGCGGGCGACGTCCATCGCCAACACGCGGTTTGCCTCGCGACCGACCTTGGAGGAGACGTTCATCCCCTTGACTCCCGAGGTGTCGCGACCCATCGGCCGCGCGGCGTCCTCGGAGAAGCGCACCGCGTGGCCCGACTTGGAGACCATCAGCAGGTCGTCTTCGCCGGAGGTGAGCCGCACCTGGACCAGCTCGTCGCCGTCGCGGACCTTGATCGCGATGATTCCGTCGGCGCGGATCGGCGTGTTGTAGGAGAGGAACTCGGTCTTCTTGATCTGCCCTTTCGCGGTGGCGAAGGCGAGGTACTTGTTCTCCTTGAAGTCGCGGGTGGGAATCACCGCCATCACCCGCTCCTCTTCGCGCAGCGGCAGCAGGTTGACCAGGGCGCTGCCTTTCGCCGTTCGCGACCCCTCCGGCAGCTCGTAGACCTTGAGCCGGTAGACCTTGCCGCGGTTGGTGAAGAAGAGCAGGTAGTCGTGGCTCGAGCAGATGTGGAGGTGGGCGATGTAGTCGTCCTCTTTCAGGTTCATCCCCATCACGCCGACGCCGCCACGGCGCTGCTGCCGGTAGGTCGCCAGCGGCAGGCGCTTGACGTAGCCCGAGGCGGTCAGCGAGATCACCATCTGCTGGTCGGCGATCATGTCCTCGATCCCGACGTCTCCCTCGAAATGGGCGATTTCGGTGCGCCGCTCGTCGCCGTAGGACTCGACGACCTCCGCCAGCTCCTCCTTGACCAGGCCCAGCACACTCGCCTCGTCGCCGAGGATCGCCCGCAGCTCGCCGATCCGCTCGATCAGGTCGGCGTGCTCGGCGCGGACCTTGTCGGCCTCGAGCGCGGTCAGTCGCTGCAAGCGCATGTCGAGGATCGCCTGCGCCTGCTCGCGCGAGAGCTCGAACTTCTCGATCAGGCCGTCGCGTGCGGCGTCCGGGTCCTTCGAGCCGCGGATCAGCTTGATCGCCGCGTCGAGGTTGTCGAGCGCGATCAGCAGCCCCTCGAGGATGTGGGCGCGGGCCTCGGCGCGACGCAGTTCGTACTGGGTCCGCCGGGTGACGACCTCGCGCTGGTGGTCGACGTAGTGCTTGACCAGCTCGCGCAGGCTGAGGGTGCGCGGCACGCCGTCGACCAGCGCCACCATGTTGATCCCGAAGCTGGTCTGCATCTGGGTTTTCTTGTAGAGGTTGTTGAGCACGACCTTGGCCGGCTGGCCGCCGCGCTTCAGCTCGATCACGAGCCGCATCCCCGAGCGGTCGGACTCGTCGCGCAGGTCGGAGATCCCCTCCAGCTTCTTTTCGCGGACGAGGTCGGCGATCTTCGAGATCAGGCCGTTGTCGCCGCCCTTCTTGACCATGAAGGGGAGCTCGGTGACGACGATCGCGTCCTTGCCGCCCTTCAGCGGCTCGACGTGGGCGCGAGCCCGCACCTTGACCGAGCCGCGGCCGGAGGCGTAGGCGTCGCGGATCCCCTCCAGGCTCATGATCCCGCCGCCGGGGAAGTCGGGGCCCTTGACGTGCTCCATCAGCCCGGCCAGGTCGATCGCCGGGTCGTCGATGAAGGCGTGGACCGCGGCCGCCACCTCGCGCAGGTTGTGCGGCGGGATGTTGGTCGCCATCCCGACCGCGATCCCCGAGGCCCCGTTGACCAGCAGGTTCGGGAAGCGGGCCGGCAGGATCAGCGGCTCCTGGGTCGATTCGTCGTAGTTGGGCCCGAAGTCGACCGTGTCGGCGTCGATGTCGCGCAGCAGCTCCGTAGCCAGCCGCCCCAACCGCGCCTCGGTGTTGTGACTGACGAAGCCGTTGGTCAGGAAGGAGTGGTCGTCGCTGTCGACGCGAATCGAGTACACCGGCTGCACGCCCGCGTCCTCGATCGACTCGACCTCGGCGTAGTAGTAATCGCCGCTGACCAGCGGCTCGACCACCTCGCGGACCTCGGCTGACTCGATCCGCTCCATGATCGCCGTCCCACCCTGCTCCCAGCGCTCGATCCGGTCGACGTTGTGACGACGCAGCCAGTCGCGCTCGGACCAGCGAGATCCGCAATCCGCCCGGATGTACTCGGCGACGTAGGGGACGTGGTCGTGACTGAGGGCACGACTCGACTCCGGAATCGTCGCTAGGGCCAGCGTCAGTTTTTCCTGCTTCGCGCCGAGGAAACCGACTTTGTCGGCAAACAGTCGAGCGTCGCGGCGGTTGCTGATCACCAGCTTGAACTCGCCGCCCTCGTACCGGCAGATTCGCGAGACCACCCCGCACTCGAGAAGGAGGAGCTGAACGTCCCGGGCCAACTGTTCGCTGAAGGTCGAGTAGGAGACCTGGATTGAGTTACGTGGAAGCAGCGAGGAGGATCCGTCGCCCGTGAAAAGGGCACGCAAGAACGCTCGCTTGAAAGCGGGCGGCGCCTGCCAGGCGAACTCCGGCACCCTCTTTTCGCTCGCCTTGCCTGACATCGAGGCCAGCGGGCTTTCGCTCAGAGCAGTCAGATTCTGGACATCCAACTCGTGGAGCAGGCTCCCCGAGGCGATCCGCCGCGAGTACACGTAGCGAGGGCCGCCGACAACCGCGTCATACGCGGCGAGAACTGCGTCGAAGAAGTCCTTGTCGACGTTGTTGAAGCCGGCCCGAGCCGGCCCCATCCAGCCCTCGGATACAAAGGCACCTGCCAGCAGCGCCAACTGCTCGTCGCGCTCACACAAGGCCTCGTCGCCCCGCCCATCCTGAGGAGTACGCGAGATCAGGACGCGATCGCCCGGCCTGATCTCCTCGAGCAGCTTCCAGAGGAGGAGGGGTACGCCGGCCATGTCGACCAGGCAGAGGACGGGGTGGTTATGCGTGCCGGTCAGCTCGTGACCGTTGGCCGTGCGCACGCGCAGGGTCGGGTGATCGCCCGAGTGGAAGAGTTTCGACGCGCTCGCCGGCCGGCCAAGGCGATCGAGGACGTCGATCGCGAGGTCGTTGTCCGAGTTCGGCGAAGCGTCGGGGACAAGCGAGTCGATGCGGACCGTACCCTCGCTGGTGGCAACCCGCGTGTCTCCGACGACGCAGTACCTCATCGCCGCCGCCGGATCGTCGTCCACGGAGCCGAAGTTGCCCTGGCCGTCCACCAGCATGTAGCGCAGGGAGAAGTCCTGCGCCATCCGCACCAGGGTGTCGTAGATCGCCGAGTCGCCGTGCGGGTGGTACTTGCCCATCACCTCGCCGACGATGAAGGCGCACTTGCGGTAGGAGCGGGTCGGCTGCAACCCGATGTCGTGCATCGCGTAGAGCACCCGCCGGTGTACCGGCTTGAGCCCGTCGCGCACGTCCGGCAGCGCCCGCCCGACGATCACGCTCATCGCGTAGTCGAGGTAGGAGGAGCGCATCTCCTTCTCCAGCTCGCGCTCTTCGATCCTCCCGGTCAGGGCCTCCAGCGCCATCAGATCGTCACTCCGTCATTCGAACGGGCGTGAAAACCAAGCAGTTCGGTGGACGCAGGGAGCGAGGTGAGGGGAGCGCACTGTTCAGTGCGTGACCCGATCCGAGCGACTGAGGACGCCGAAATGCGCCGGTTTGCAACGTCCGCGCCTATCGCGACTTCATACATCGAGAAACCGGACCTCTTTGGCGTTTCGCTCTATGAAGTCGCGCCTCGGACTTACCTGGTCGCCCATCAGCATGGAGAAGATCTGGTCGGCGGCCGTGGCGTCGTCGAGCGTGACCCGCGCCAGGGTGCGGCTGGCCGGGTCCATCGTCGTCTCGCGCAGCTGGTCGGCGTTCATCTCGCCGAGCCCCTTGAAGCGGGTCAGCTGCACGCCGTGCCGGGCCAGCTCGATCACCGAGGCGCGCAGCGACTGGAACGAGAGCGCCTCCGACTCGCGGCCACCGAGCCGCACCTTGAAGGGCGGCCGGCCGACCTGCTTCAGCAGCGCCGCGTGAACCTCGGCGAACTTGCGGTAGTCGTAATGCTCGAACAGCTCGGCGGGCAGGCGGTGGGTTCGCGCCAGGCCGGTCTTTCGTTCGATCGCCTTGACCGCGAGGCCAGCGTCGGAGTCCTCGACCAGCTCGGTCTCGAACGGCTCCGCCTCGTCCGCCTTGCGGCTCAGCACCTTGCGCGCCGCGGCCAGCGTCGTCGCCTCTTCGTCGAGCAGGCTCGACTCCTCGAGGAAGCGCACCGTCTCATGGCCGAACTCCGCCTGCAGCGAGGAGCCCCAGCCCTCGTACTCTTTGGCCCGCCGGGTGTAGCTCTGCCAGCGGCTCTTGCTCAGCTTCGTCGCCCTGCCGCCGGCGTCGGCGACCTCGATCTGCTCGAGCTTGTCGCGCAGCAGCAGCTCTTCCAGTTCGGCCTCGCGCTCCAGGTAGGTCTCCTGGTTGCCCTGTTTGACCCGGTAGAGCGGCGGTTTGGCGATGTAGACGTAGCCGGCGTCGATCAGCTCCGGCATCTGCCGGTAGAGGAAGGTCAGGACCAGGGTGCGGATGTGGGCGCCGTCGACGTCGGCGTCGGTCGCCATCACGATTTTGTGGTACCTGGCGTCCTCGAGGTTGAACTCTTCGTGCACGCCGGTGCCGATCGCGGTGATCAGCGCCTGCACCTCGGTGTTGGCCAGCACCTTGTCGATCCGGTTCTTCTCGACGTTGATGATCTTGCCGCGCAGCGGCAGCACCGCCTGGGTCGAGCGGTCGCGGGCCTGCTTGGCCGAGCCGCCGGCCGAGTCGCCCTCGACCACGAACAGCTCGGCGTCGCGCGGGTCCTTGACCGTGCAGTCGGCGAGCTTGCCGGGCAGGGTCGAGTTCTCGAGCGCCGACTTGCGCCGGGTCAGGTCGCGCGCCTTGCGAGCCGCGTCACGCGCCCGCGAGGCGTCGATCGCCTTGGTGATGATCCGCCGCGCGTCGCCGGGATTCTCCTCGAGGAACTCGGCCAGCTTGCGGTTGACCGTCTCCTCGACCAGGCCGCGGATCGGTGGGTTGCCGAGTTTGGTCTTGGTCTGCCCCTCGAACTGCGGGTCGCGCAGCTTGACCGAGATCACCGCGGTCAGCCCCTCGCGCACGTCCTCGCCGCCGAGGTTGCCGTCCTTCTCCTTCAGCAGCCCCTTGCCGCGCGCGTAGGCGTTCAGCGTCCGGGTCAGGGCGGAGCGGAAGCCGGAGAGGTGCGAGCCGCCCTCGTGGGTGTTGATGTTGTTGGCGAAGCTGAAGATCGACTCCTGGTAGGAGGTGTTCCACTGCATCGCGACCTCGACCTGGCCCTCGTCCTCCTCGCTCTCGAAGAAGATCGTCTTGGGCTGCAGCGTGTCCTTGTTCTCGTTCAAATGGCGGACGAAGTCCGAGATGCCGCCCTCGTACTGGAAGCTGACGCTGTTGGTCTGCCCGCGCTCGTCGATCAACTCGATCTTCAGCCCGCGGGTGAGGAAGGCCGTCTCACGCAGCCGCTCGGCCAGGGTCTGGAAGTCGAACTCGATCTCCTCGAAGACCTCGGAATCGGGCTGGAAGGTCAGGCGGGTGCCGGTCTCCTTCGTCGTCGCCCCCTCGGCCAGCGGGCCCTGCGGCTTGCCGCGCTCGTAGTCCTGCGTGTAGACGTGGCCGTCGCGGCTGATCTCCAGATGCAGCTTCTCGGAGAGGGCGTTGACCACCGAGACGCCGACGCCGTGCAGGCCGCCGGAGACTTTGTAGCCGCCGCCATCGCCGAACTTGCCGCCGGCGTGCAGGGTGGTCAGCACGACCTCGGCCGCCGGTCGCTTCTCCTTCTTCAGCTCTTCGACCGGGATGCCGCGGCCGTCGTCGGTGACGGTGCAGCTGTCGTCGGGGTGGAGGACGACGCGGACGGCGTCGCAATGACCGGCGATCGCCTCGTCGACCGAGTTGTCGACGACCTCGTAGACGAGGTGGTGGAGGCCGCGCGGACCGGTCGAGCCGATGTACATCCCGGGCCGCTTGCGGACCGCTTCGAGGCCCTCGAGGACGGTGATGTCCTTCGCCCCGTAGGAGTCCTTGGCCCCCTTGCCCGCGGCCGCGCTCTTATCCGATTTCGCCAACTGGTCCCTTCCTGGTCTCACAGAAAACCCCGACCGCCGGGCGGTCTGCTCCGCGCCGGGTCGGGGTGGAATCGAGTTGACATAAGGATACCAGTTCGAGCGGCCGCAAAGCCTCTCCCCGGGTTAAGAAATGCCTGCAAATCACGAACAACGTGTAACTACTTAGAGGAGTCATCCACACGAAAGCGCAGCGCCTTGGGCGCGTCCTCGCCGAGCCGGCCCCGCAACTGCTCGAGCAGACGGTCCTGCATCAGGTCGAGCTCCTGCGCCCAGACCGGGTCCGAGCAGCTCACCGTCACCTCGCCGGCCCGTTCGGAGACCGGCTGGGCTACCGCCGCGATCCGCTCCCCGACCGCCTCCGTCCAGGCCGACTGGGTGGCGGCCAGCTTCGTCTGCGGAGCGGCGCGGCCGATGGCGGCGCGGAAGGCGGCGGCGGCTGGGCGGGGAGCGCGGCGGCGGCTCATGCCGCGACCGCCTCGAGCGAGGGCGGTGGCATCCGCACCACCGCCTCGAGCGCCCGCGGCGGCAGCGAGTCCTCGGCTGCCGCCGTGATCAGCGTCTGCCCGCTGCCGCCGAGGCGCTCGACCAGCATCTCCCGCCGCGAGGGGTCGAGCTCGCTCATCACGTCGTCGAGCAGGAGCAGCGGCGCGACCCGCCTGGCCGCCAGCAGAGCCTCGCGCTCGGCGAAGAGCAGGGCCCGCAG
>JBBDTK010000029.1:7109-10622 GCA_040904405.1 Solirubrobacterales bacterium
CAGCGAGACCGGCTGCTGGCCCTGCGAGCCGTAGCGGCGCAGCGGCCTCCCCCCCAGCGAGACCCTCAGCTCGTCCAGATGCGGTCCCCAGGAGGTGCGGCCGAGCTTCAGGTCGGCGGCACGCCGCTCGGCCAGCCCCTGGCGGATCTGGGCGGCATCGCCTTCGGCGCGCGGCGCGTACGCGATCTCGCCGCCACCCTCCAGGCCGAGGTCGCGGGTCGCCTCCGCGAACGGCGGCGCCAGCTCGGCGACGGCCTCGGCGCGAGCCGCGACGAGCGCCGCTGCCCCCTCGGCCAGGGCGGCGTCCCAGATGTCGAGGTCGCCGCCGCCGCGTCCCGACGCGAGTCGCGCCAGCAGCGCGTTGCGCTGCGCCAGCGCCTGGCCGAAGCCGCGGCGCAACCCGGCGCGCGCGGGCCAGCGGGCGGCCAGATAGCGGTCGAGGTGGGCGCGGCGCTCCGCCGGCGGGCCCTTGATCAGCGCCAGCCGGTCGGGCGAGAAGACCGCCACGGGCGGGCGGTGGCGCGCCGCGGTGGCCGGATCGGCCACGTTCCCGTCGAGCAGATGGCGGCGCCCGTCGGCGCGGCTGACCGAGGCGAGCAGGCGATGCTCGATCCCGTCGGCGTCGCGCAGCGTCGCCTCGGCGCGAGCCAGCTGGCCGCCGAAGGGGATCAGATCGCGCCGGTCGGCGGTGCGGAAGGAGCGCCCGGTGAGGGCGAAGTAGAGCGCCTCCAGCAGATTCGTCTTGCCGGCCCCGTTGGGGCCGATCAGGCTGACGATCCCCGCCCCGAGCGCGACCCGCGTCGCCTCCAGGCTGCGCAGCGGCCTCGCTTCGACTGCGGTGACCGGCACCGGCCGTCCCGCTAGACGTTGAGGCGGATCGGCATCACCAGGTAGCGGAAGTCTTCGTTGTCGACCGGCTGCAGCAGACCCGGCCGCAGCGGCGAGATCAGCCGCAGCAGCACCTCGTCGCCGGCGACGCTTTCGATCCCCTCGCGGAGGAACTCGGGGTTGAAGCCGATCTCCAGCGGCTCGCCGTCGAAGGCCGCCGGCATCGTCTCCTCGGCGTCGCCGACGTCGGGCGTCGAGGCCGAGACCTTGAGCTCGCCGGAGGAGAACGAGAGCCGCAGCGGCGCGTTGCGCTGGGCGAGCTGGCTGACCCGCCGGACGACCTCGAGGAATTCCACCCGGGGCAGGCGCACGTCGTGCTCGTAGGACTCCGGCAGGAGCTGTCGAAAGTTGGGGAACTGACCGTCGATCAGCCTCGTGCTGAGCAGGATCCCCCCTGCCCTGAAGACCGCCTGGTTGGGCAGCAGGCTGACCGCCACCTCAGCGATCCCGCCGCCGGCGACGAGCCGGCCCAGCTCGCGCAGCGCCCGCGCCGGGATGTTGGCCTCGAGCTCGCCGCCGATCGCGCTCTCCAGCTCGGTCCGCTTCACCGCCAGGCGGTAGGAATCGGTGGCGACCATCGTCATCTCCTGGCCCGAGGCGTTGACCAGAACCCCGGTCAGCACCGGCCGCATATCGTCACGAGAGGCGGCGCGGGCGACCAGCTCGACCGTCTCGGCCAGAGCTGGGGAGGGAAGGCTCAGCGGCTCCGCTCCCTCGTCGGGCAGCTTCGGGAAGTCCTCGGCCGGAAGCACGCGCAGATGGAAGCTGGAGGCGCCGCTGCGGATCTCGACGTCTCGCTCCGACTCGCGCAGCTCGAGCTCGATCTCGGCCTCGCCCAGCGAGCGGGCGAGCTCGGCGAGCAGGCGCCCCGGCAGGAGGACCGCGCCGGCGGAGTCGTGCTCGGCGTCGAGCGCCGTGCGCAGTCCCATCTCGCCGTCGGTCGCGGCCAGGGTGACGCCCTGCTCATCGGCGCTGAGCAGGATTCCCGAGAGCGCCTGCGTCGCGGCGCGGGTGGATACGGCCCGGGAGACGACCGAGAGCTTGGAGACGAGTTCCTCGCGTTTGGTGGTCAGCTTCAAGTGAGTGCTGCTTTCTCGAGTTGGGTTAGTGGCTGTGGAAACCGCGATGACCGGGACGATTTGGCCTGGTCATGGGAAAAGCGGCCTGTGGAGGCCGCTGTGGAAAGGGTTGATTCTTGCACTGGCGTCGGCTGTCAGGCGCGCTCGCCGGTGGAGCTGTGGATTGCGCTGCGCAACTCCGCCACGCGGCCGGCGAGCTGCGAGTCGCCGCTCAGCCCCGCTTCGGCGCGGCGCAGCGAGTTGAGCACGGTGGAGTGATCGCGCCCGCCGTAGAGGCGGCCGATCTCGGGCAGCGAGAGCTCGGTCGCCTCGCGGGTGAGCAGGATCGCGACCTGGCGCGCGCGCAGCGGGGTGGCGGCGCGGCTGGAGCCGACCAGCTCGGCGCGGGAGATGCCGAAGGACTCGGCGACCTGTTGCTGGATCGCTTCCACCGTGCTCGGCTCGCCCGCCCGCGAGAGGCCGGGGATCAGCTCGGCGACCAGCTCGGCGGTGAGCGGCTTGGCGGTGAGCGAGGCGTGGGCGAGGACCTTCGTCATCGCCCCGTGCAGGCGGCGGACGTTGGCGTCGATGCGGCCGGCGAGCTCGGTCAGGGCGTCGCGCTCGCTTGAGTCGAGGCCGGCCTCGCGGGCGAGGCGTCGCAGGACGACGATCCGGGTCGGCAGGTCGGGGGGGTCGACCGAGACGGTCAGGCCCCACTCGAAGCGGTCTCGCAGGCGCGAGGCCAGGGTCGAGAGCTCGCTGGGCAGCCGGTCGGCGGAGAGGACCAGCTGGCTGCCGCCCTCATACAGCGCGTTGAAGGTGTGGAAGAACTCCTCCTCGGTGTGCTGCTTGCCCTGCAGGAACTGGACGTCATCGACCAGCAGCACGTCGAGGTCGCGATAGCGGCTCTTGAACCCCTCGGCGCCGCTGGAGCGCAGGGCGGTGACGAACTCGTTGGTGAAGCGCTCGGCGGTCGTGTAGCGGACGCTGAGGCCGGCGGCGTTGACCCGCAGGTAGTTGGCGATCGCCACCAGCAGGTGGGTCTTGCCGAGCCCCGGCGGGCCATGGAGGAAGAGCGGGTTGTAGGACTCCGAGGGAGCCTCGGCGACGGCCAGGGCGGCAGCGTGGGCGATCCGGTTGCCCGCGCCGATCACGAACCGCTCGAAGCTGTAGTTGGGGTTGAGGTCTGAGCCCGAGCCGCGATCGGCGCTGACGGCGAGGTCCTGATCCGCAGCGGCGAAGCCGATCTCGCTGAGCGAAGCGGCCGAGCCGGCAAGCGCTTCGCGCAGCAGCGAGGCGTAGCGGCGCTCGACCCAGGCGCGGATCCCGTCCGGAGCGGCTAGGTAGAGCGTCGAGCCCTGGGCGCCGACCGCGCGCAGCGGCTCGAGCCAGATCCGGAAGGTCGACTCCGGCACCGCCGATCGCAGGCGAGCCTGGATTTCCTCCCAGAGGGCATCGAGGCTCTGTGCAGGCTGTTCGTCGCGCACCGGCCAGCGACCATAGCGGCGGCCCTCGAGGCCGAACCGGGACGAGCCGCAAATGCCGGAGAAATGATTGGCGCGACGGC
>JBBDTK010000030.1:0-10540 GCA_040904405.1 Solirubrobacterales bacterium
CCTTGCCCCGCTTGGTCCGGCACTCGCCAGCCGCACACGCGGGTTTCCGGATAGTCACTTATACTTTGCGCAGGCCGTGACCCGTCCGGGCATGGACCATCATGAACCTCGCATTGACCGAACCGACGCATGCAAGGGCAGGCGCGAACCTCGTTCGCGCCAGGAACGAGCTGCGCGCCGCGCTCGCCGCGCCTCGCCGCGAGTGCGCCTCGATCGGCCTGGTGCCGACGATGGGCGGCCTGCACGAGGGCCATCTGTCGCTGCTGCGCGCCGCCCGGGCTGAGTGCCACGTCGTCGTCATGAGCCTCTTCGTCAACCCGGCCCAGTTCGGCCCCGGCGAGGACCTCGAGCGTTACCCGCGCGACGAGCAGCGCGACCTGGCGCTCGCCGCCGAAGCCGGCGTCGACCTCGTCTACGCGCCGCCGGTGGAGGAGGTCTACCCGCCAGGCTTCTCAACGCAGGTCGAGGTGGAGGGGCTTACCGAGGTGCTCTGCGGCGATCCCTCGCGGCGCGGCCCGGGCCACTTCCACGGCGTCACCACGGTCGTCGCCAAGCTCTTCAACGCGGTCGGGCCCGATGTCGCCTACTTCGGCCAGAAGGACGCGCAGCAGGTGGCCGCGATCCGTCGCATGGTCCGCGACCTCGACATCCCGCTGCGGATCGAGGCGCTGCCGATCGTGCGCGAGCCCGACGGCCTGGCGATGAGCTCGCGCAACGCCTATCTGGAGCCGCCCGAGCGCGAGCGGGCGACGGCGCTCTGGCGCGCGCTCGCGCTCGCCGAGCGGGTCGCCCGCGAGGGCTCGCTCTCCGCCGCGCTCGAGGCCGCGCGCGGTGAGCTGGCCGCGGCCGGGGTCGAGCCCGAGTACCTGGAGGCGCGCGACCCCGACGAGCTGACGCCGGTCGCCGAACTGGGCGACGGCCCGGTCCTGATCGCCGTCGCCGCCACGGTCAGCGGCGCCCGCCTGATCGACAACGTCCTGGTCGACCCGGACCACTTTCCCGACAACGGCAACCCAGGCCGAGTTCGAATCCAGCGTCGAGTGCCGACACTGGATGCGAGCTCGCCGAGCACGGAGGCAGGCAACTGATGCAGAGGCAGATGCTGAAGTCGAAGATCCACCGGGCGACGGTGACCGACTGCGACGTCGACTACGTCGGCAGCATCACGGTCGACACCGAGCTGATGGCGGCCGCCGACCTGATCGCCAACGAGCAGGTCCACGTCTGGGACATCGACAACGGCGCCCGTTTCGTCACCTACGTGATCGACGGCGAGCCCGGCTCCGGCACGATCCAGGTCAACGGCGCCGCCGCCCACCTGACCCGGCCCGGCGACAAGGTGATCGTCGCCTCCTTCGGCGCCTACGACGAGAGCGACCTCGAGGCCTACTCGCCGGTGGTCGTCCACGTCGACGAGCGCAACGCGATCGGCGCCGTCGACAGCCGTCCCGAGGTGCTGCTCTCATGAGCGCTGGCGGACAGTCCCACACCGCGCCATCCCCGGCCGAGCGGCCGCCGGTGACGCTGCCGCGGCTGGCCGAGATGAAGGCCGCGGGCGAGCCGATCGCGATGGTCACCGCCTACGACTACCCCTCGGCGACGGTCGCCGAGGAGGCCGGGGCCGACATCGTCCTGGTCGGCGACTCGGCGGCGATGGTGGTGCTCGGCTACCCCGGCACCGAGCCGGTCTCGATCGAGGAGATGATCGTGCTCGGCAAGGCGGTGCGGCGCGGGCTGAAGACGCCGCTGATGGTCGGCGACATGCCGATGGGCAGTTACGAGGAGAGCAACGAGCTGGCCGTCCGCAACGCGCAGCGGCTGGTCAAGGAGACCGGCTGTCAGACGGTCAAGCTGGAGGCGGGGGGGACCTCGGTCGAGCGGGCACGGGCGATCGTCCGCGCCGGCATCCCGACGATGGGCCACATCGGGCTGACCCCCCAGACCGCGACCGCCCTCGGCGGCTACAAGGCGCAGGGCAAGACCGCCCAGAGCGCGATCAAGCTCTGCGAGGAGGCGCTGGCGCTGCAGTCGGTCGGCTGCTTCGCGATCGTCTTCGAGGCGGTCCCGGCAGCGATCGCCGAGGCGATCGTCGCCAAGCTCGAGGTGCCGACGATCGGGATCGGCGCCGGCCCGGCGACCTCGGGCCAGGTGCTCGTCTTCCACGACCTGCTCGGCATCACCACCGGCCACACGGCGAAGTTCGTCAAGCGCTACGCCGACGTGCACGGGGCGATGCTGGACGGGGCCCGCACCTACGTCGAGGAGGTGCGCTCGCGCCACTTCCCCGAACCCGACCACGTCTACAGCGTCGAGCCGGCCGAGCTGGCGGAGTTCAGGCGCTACCTCGACCAGGAGAGCCTCGCCTCGAAGCAAGCCTGGGACTGGGAGCCGCTCCCTTAAGGGCCGTATCCAGGGGTGCGATTTCCCTACCGGGATAGGTCCTAAGCCGGGATGGCGGGCGTCGGTGCGCGGGACGCACCCACGGATGACGCGTCTGGCCGGCGCATTGCACCCCCCACCTCCTCACGAATAGCTCTGCTATTCGCTCGTCGGCGTGCGGCGCACTGCATGGCCAGCCGCGCCCCCGCGGGCACGCTCACTTCCGACGACCGCCATCCCGGCTCTAATCTTTGTGGCGATGACGGCTGCGGAGCGGCGTTCCAAGTTGGTCGAGCTGTTCGAGGAAGTCAAGACCTGCACGAAATGCCCGCTGCACGAGACGCGGACCAAGGCGGTCTTCGGGGCCGGCGACGCCGATGCCGGGCTGATGTTCGTCGGCGAGGCGCCGGGGGCCGACGAGGATAGGCAGGGGCTGCCCTTCGTCGGCCGCGCCGGGCAGCTGCTCAACCAGCTGCTGGAGGGGATCGGGCTCTCGCGCTCCGACGTCTTCATCGCCAACGTGCTGAAGAGCCGCCCGCCCGAAAACCGCGACCCGCAGCCGCAGGAGATCGAGGCCTGCCGTCCCTACCTGTTCGAGCAGGTGCGGCTGATCGAGCCGACGGTGGTCTGCACCCTGGGCAACTTCGCGACCAAGCTGCTGAGCGGCAACCCGGCCGGGATCACACGGGTGCGGGGGGCGCCGCAGGTACACGACCTGGGCGGCCGCGCCGTCTTCCTGCTGCCGCTCTTCCATCCGGCGGCAGCGTTGCGGACCGCCGCGGTCAAGGAGCAGCTGCGGGCCGACTTCGAGCTGCTGCCGGGACTGCTCGCCGGGCCGCCGCCCGGCGCGGCGGAGCCGCAGGAGGAGATCGAAGAGGCGCCCGCCCCCGGGCCGCCGCAGCCGCCCGCCGACCAGCTCGACATGTTCGGTTGAGCGGCGCGGTGGAGACCGTGCGGACCGGCTCCGCGGCGGAGACCGAAGCGCTCGGGGCCCGCCTCGGCGAGCGGCTCGGGCCGGGCGACGTGGTCGTCGTCAGCGGTGAGCTCGGGGCCGGCAAGACGACGCTGATCCGCGGCGCCTGCCGGGCGCTGGGGGTCGAGGGGCCGGTCACCTCGCCGACCTTCACGATCGGCCAGCGCTACCGCGGCCGGCTGCCGGTGTCCCACCTCGACCTCTACCGGCTCGGCGGGCTGCAGGACGAGGACCCGGCCCTGCTCGAGGACTACCTCGACCCCGCTTCGGTGGCCTTCGTCGAGTGGCCGGCGGTGGCCGAGCCGGAGCTCGCGGGCCGCCGCGCGCTCGAGCTGCGACTCCGTCACGCCGGCGGGGACCAGCGCGAAGTCGAGATCCGCGCCGCATCGGCCCGGCAATAGGCGTGTTTCGGGTGGGGACGCTCTGTAGCATCGCCATCGACACGCAATCGAGGGAGGGAAGCGCCGTATGAAGGGACTGAAGAGGCTGGCGGCGATCGGGCTGGGAGCGGCGCTCCTGGCCAGCGTGTTGCCGGCCAGCGCGCAGGGAGCCGCCTTCAGGCACTACGTCGCCTGCGGGCTCTCGCAGAAGGCGAAACCCGCGCACGTCTGCAAGAAGCCGCGCAAGAAGGGCGCCTTCTTCCGCAGCAACCGCGCCGATGTCTTCTACAGCGTCTGCGTCCGCTTCCCGACCAAGAGAAACCTCTGCGCGCCCAGGCAGGAAGCGGTCCGCGGCACCCTCTACGTCAACAAGATCACCACCAACATCCCCGGCAGGCACCGGGTGACCTGGTTCGTCAAAGGCAAGCGGGTCGGCCTCTTCAACTTCTTCGTCCCGCGGCGCTGACCGTCCTCGGCTTCGATACGGCCGGCGGCGACACCTCGGTCTGCGCGCTCGCCGAGGGAGAGGTCCTGCACGAGTCGCTGGTCGGCCCCTCCGAGCGCAGCGCGCCGCTGCACACGGCGGCTCTGCTGGGGGAGGTCGAAGCCGCGGTCGCGGCGGCAGGGGGTTGGGGGGCGATCGAGCGGATCGCGGTCGGGATCGGCCCCGGCACCTTCACCGGGCTGCGGATCGGGATCGCCACCGCGCGGGCGCTCGCCTTTGCCCGCGGCCTGCCGCTGAGCGGCGTCGGCACGCTCGACACGCTCGCCCGCGGCCTCGGCGAGGCGGCCGGCGAGCGCCGGCGGCTGGCCGTGCTCGACGCTCGCCGCGGCGAGGTTTTCGCCGCCTGCTATTCCGTCGCCGGCGAGCAGCTCTGGGGGCCGCTGGTCTGCCCGCCCGAGGCGCTGGCCGAGCGGCTCGGAGCGGCGCAGGCGACGCTGGCCGCCGGTTCGGGCGCGGTAGGATTCCGGCAGCATTTGACGATTCGGGGCGTCGAGATCCCGGACGATGCCGACCCTGTGCACAGGATCGCCGCGCGGCACGCCTGCGCTCTCGCGGCGGCCGCGCCGAGCGAGGACGACTCCGCTTCCGTCGCACCGATCTACCTGAGGCCCCCCGACGCGGAGCGGTGGCGTGAGCGAGACTCTCTCCAAAAAGCCGGTTGAGCTGAGCGAGGAGCCGCCGTTGCGGCGGCTCGCCTACAGCGACCTGCCGGCGGTGATCTCGATCGAGCGGCGCTCCTTCCCGGCGCCCTGGTCGCTGGCGATGTTCGTGCTCGAGCTCTCCAAGCCGTCGGGGATCTGCCTCGCCGCGAGCAGGGGCGACGCCCTGGTCGGCTACCTCGTCTGCTCGCGCTACGACCGCGTCTGGCACCTGATGAACGTCGCGGTGGCGCCGGAGCAGCGCCGCCGCGGGGTCGCCAGCCGCCTGGTCGAGCGCCTGGTCGAGGAGTCGGGGGGCGAGCTGCCCTTCACGCTCGAGGTCCGCCTCTCCAACCGCGAGGCGATCGCGATGTACGAAAAGCTGGGCTTCCGCTCGGCTGGAGTTCGTCCTCGCTACTACCAGGACAACGGCGAGGACGCCCTGATCATGTGGATGGACTGAGGGTCGGCCAGTGATCCTGGCGATAGAGACCTCCTGCGATGACACGTGTGCATCCGTGGTCGACGATGCGGAGATCCTCTCCAACGTCATCTCTTCCCAGGATGCGGCACATGCAAGATTTGGTGGGATCGTTCCGGAGGTTGCCTCTAGGCACCATCTCGAGCTGACGGTCCCTGTGGTCGAATCGGCCCTGGAAGAGGCCGGTGTTTCCCTGGACCAAGTCGATGCGGTGGCTGTAACGGCAGGGCCGGGGCTGATCGGGGCGCTGCTGGTCGGGCTGAGCACGGCGAAGGCGATCGCCGCCTCGCGGCGCCTGCCGCTGATCCCGGTCGACCACCTGCAGGGCCACGTCGCCGCCAACTTCCTCGAGCCCGAGCCGCTCGCGCCGCCCTTCCTCTGCCTGGTTGCCAGCGGCGGCCACACGATGCTGGCGGCGGTCCGCGACCGCCAGGGCCACGAGGTCCTCGGGCAGACCCTGGACGACGCCGCCGGCGAGGCCTTCGACAAGGTCGCGCGGCTGCTCGGCCTCGGCTTCCCCGGCGGCCCGGCGCTGCAGCGGCTCGCCGAGAGGGGCGATCCGGAGGCCTTCGAGATGCCGGTGGCGATGGCCCGCGACCCCGGCCTCGACTTCAGCTTCAGCGGCCTCAAGACGGCGCTCTTCTACCGCTGCCGCGAGCTCGGGCCCGAGGGCGTCGAGGCGCGCCGTGCCGACCTGGCGGCGGGCTTCCAGGCGGCGGTCGTCGCCCAGCTGACCGCGAAATTGAGGCGGGCGCTGAAGCGCGGCGAGTGGGAGGCGGTGGCGCTGGGCGGCGGCGTCGCCGCCAACGGCCCGCTGCGCGAGGCGGTGGCGGAGCTCTGCGAGGAGCAGGGGCTGCGGCTGAAGCTGGTGCCGCTGGAGCTCTGCACCGACAACGCGGCGATGATCGCCGCGGCCGCCCGTCACGCGCCGCGGATCGAGCACCCCGGCTACCTCTCCTACGACGCCTTCGCCAGCGGCCGGCCGCCGCTCCCGGCATGACCTCCACCGTGGTCGTCTACTCGCGGCCCGGCTGCCACCTCTGCGAGCAGGCGCTGGCGGAGATCGTCGATCTGCACCGCCACGGCTACCGCTTCGAGCTGCATGAGATCGACATCGAGAGCGAGGATCTGCTGCTGCGCGAGATGCTCGAGCGGATCCCGGTGGTGGAGGTCGACGGCGCCGTCGTCTCCGAGCTGGTCCTCGACCGCGCCGCGCTGCGGGCCCGGCTCGATACTGTGCCTGGCGACGATGATCGAGCCGGAGGTCGAGGAGCTTGATGTGCCCGGGGCGCCGATCGGCGACGGCGAGCGCCTCTCGCTGGGCGTCGCCGCGCGCCTCTCCCGCTACCTGCAGGTGCTGACCCAGGCGCACAAGATGGGCCGGGAGACGATCTCCTCGAAGGAACTCTCCGACTACACCCACGTCAACCCGACCCAGATCCGCCGCGATCTCTCCGGTTTCGGCAAGTTCGGCAAGCGCGGGGTAGGCTACGGCGTCGAGTCGCTGGTCGGGGAGATCCGCAAGATCCTCCGCACCTCCGGCCAGCACAACATCGCCCTCTTCGGCGCCGGCAACCTCGGCCAGGCGATCGCCAGCTCCGACATCTTCGCCGACCACGGCTTCCAGGTCGTCGCCATATTCGACATCGACCCGGGCGTCGTCGGCAAGCAGGTCGGCGCGCTGCAGGTGCAGGACTTCGGCGAACTGGAGACGGTCGTCGCCGAGCAGGAGATCGTCGTCGGCGTGCTCGCCGTGCCCCCCGAGGCCGCCCAGGACGTCGCCGACCACCTGGTCGAGGCCGGGGTGAAGATCATCTTCAACTACTCCGAGCAGCTGCTGCAGGTGCCGCCGGAAGTCACGGTGCATACCTCGAGCCCGGCGGTCGACCTGCTCTACGCGCTCTACTTCTACCTGGCCTGAGGAGTCCCGACCGTGTCCCTGGACCTCGACCTCGCTCGGGAGAGATTCGAGTCCTCGACCGACTTCACGGTCGGGCTCGAGGAGGAGTTCGCAATCCTCGACCCGGCTACGCTGGAGCTGGAGCACCGCTTCGAGGACCTCTACGCGGCCTGCCAGCGCGACGAGGTGCTGGGCCCCTCGGCCGCCGGCGAGCTGATCGCCTCGGAGATCGAGATCCGCTCCGGCCGCAGCGAGAGCTTCGCCGCGGCGATGGCGGCGCAGCGGGAGCGCCGCGCGCGCCTCTTCCGCCTCGCCGGTGAGATCGGCCTGGGCCTGGCGGCGATGGGAACCCATCCCTGGGCCGACTACCTGGACCAGCGGATCATCGACACCCCCCACTACAGCCGGCTGCGCCACGAACTGGGCTACGTCGCGCAGCGCAACAACACCTGGAGCCTGCATGTGCACATGGGGGTGCGCGGCGCCGACCGGGCGATCGCCGTCTGCGACCGGATGCGCGAGCTGCTGCCGCTGCTGCTCGCGGTGTCGGCCAACTCGCCCTTCCTCGACCGCCGCGACAGCGGCCTGCACACCGTGCGCAGCGAGATCTTCACCCGCACCTTCCCGCGCTGCGGCGTGCCCAGCCCCTTCCTCGACTGGGAGCGCTACGCCGAGTTCGTCGGCCTGCTGGAGCGGACCGGGACCGTGGTCGAGTCGACCCAGCTCTGGTGGAGCGTCAGACCGCACCACCGCTTCGGCACGGTCGAGGTGCGGATCTGCGACGCGCAGACCCGCGGCGAGGAGTCCTTCGGGGTGGCCGGGCTGATCGCCGCCTGCATCGCCCAGGCCGCGCTCGACTACGACGAGCGCGGCGACGACGGCGCCGGCGCGCCGCTGCTCGACCGCGAGATCGAGGAGAACCTCTGGCGGGCGATCCGCCACGGGATGAGCGGCGAGCTGATCGACTTCCGCCGCGGCGAGCTGATCGAGGCGCGGGCGGCGCTGGAGGGCCTGCTCGAGTGGACGGCGCCGGCCCGCGACCGGCTCGGGATCGGGGTCGAGCTGCCGCCGCGCAACGGGGCCGAGCGCGCCCGCGAGGCGCTCGACGCGGGGCTCTCGATCGAGGACATCTACCGCGACGCCGTGCGTGAGACCGAGCGCACCTACACCGCCTCCAGGCAGGCGGCGTAGACCTGAGAACGCATCATCCGCGGCCCCTTATAGACTCCCGCGCCGCCAAATCCAGCGGAGGAAACTAACTTGACCAGCTTCTTGACCGATTACGGAGTCGTCGTCGCGCTCGTCTGCGCCGGCGCGGCAGTTCTCTACGGACTGATCATCACCCAGCGCCTGCTCAAACGCTCGCCTGGGAACGACCGGATGCAGGAGATCTCCGGCGCCGTCCAGGAAGGCGCCAGCGCCTATCTGCGGCGCCAGTACACGATCATCGCCGCGGTCGCGGTGCCGATCGCGTTCCTGCTTCTGCTGCTGCAGAACTGGGAGACCGCGGTCGGCTTCGTGATCGGCGGCGTCTTCTCCGGTGCTGCCGGCTTCATCGGCATGAACCTCTCGGTGCGGGCCAACTCGCGCGTCGCCGAGGCCGCCCGCGGCGGCGTGCCGCCGGCGCTCGACGTCGCCTTCAAGGGCGGCTCGGTGACCGGCATGCTCGTCGTCGGCCTGGCACTGCTCGGCGTCGCCGGCTACTACGGCATCCTCGTCGCCACCGGCAGCACCGACAAGCACGCGGTCGACGCCCTGGTCGGGCTCGGCTTCGGCGGCTCGCTGATCTCGGTCTTCGCCCGGCTCGGCGGCGGCATCTTCACCAAGGCCGCCGACGTCGGCGCCGACCTGGTCGGCAAGGTCGAGGCGGGGATCCCCGAGGACGACCCCCGCAACCCGGCGGTGATCGCCGACAACGTAGGCGACAACGTCGGCGACTGCGCCGGCATGGCGGCCGACCTCTTCGAGACCTACGCGGTCACCTCGGTCGCGGTGATGCTGCTCGGCGTGCTCACCTTCACCGGCGCCGGTGGCGACTACCTGCGCGAGGTGGCGATCTTCCCGCTGGTGATCGGCGGGGTGGCGATCATCGCCTCGATCGTCGGGGCGCTCTCGGTGCGGACCAAGTCGGACCGGGTCGAGGGGGCGCTGTACACGGGGATGATCGTCTCCGGGGTCCTCTCGATAGCCGCCTTCTACCCGATCACCGAGTGGATGATGAGCGACCCGGTGCGGCTCGGCCTCAGCACCGCAGCCGAGACGATCACCACCACCGACCTCTGGCTCTGCGCCGTGATCGGCGTCGCTGTGACCGCGCTGCTCTTCGTGATCACCGACTACTACACGTCGACCCGCTTCCGCCCGGTGAAGACGATCGCCGACGCCTCCGAGACGGGGCACGCGACGAACATCATCCAGGGGCTGGCGCAGGGCTTCCAGTCGACCGCGGCGCCGGCGCTGGTGATCGCCCTGGCGATCCTCGGCGCCAACGAGCTGGCGGGCATCTACGGCATCGGCATCGCCGTGATGGCGCAGCTCTCGCTCTGCGGGCTGATCGTCGCCCTCGACGCCTTCGGGCCGATCACCGACAACGCCGGCGGGATCGCCGAGATGGCGGACCTGCCCGAGGACGTGCGCAACGTCACCGACCCGCTCGACGCGGTCGGCAACACGACCAAGGCGGTGACCAAGGGCTACGCGATCGGCTCCGCCGCGCTCGCTGCGCTGGTGCTGTTCGCCGCCTTCAAATTCGAGCTCGAAGACGAGGCGCCCGCCGGGTTCGACCTCGGCAACCTCTTCAACCTCTCGAGCCCCGAGGTCCTGATCGGGCTGATCGTCGGCGGGATGATGGTCTACCTCTTCGCCGCGCTGGCGATCGAGGCGGTCGGCCGCGCCGGTGGCCAGGTGGTCGAACAGGTCCGCGAGCAGTTCCGCGAGCACCCGGGGATCATGGAGGGGACCGAAAAGCCCGACTACGGCAAGACGGTCAGCATCGTCACCCTGGCGGCGCAGAAGGAGATGATCCTGCCCTCGCTGATCCCGATCGTGGTGCCGGTGGTCGTCGGCCTGCTCAGCGTCGACGCGCTCGGCGGCCTCTTGATCGGCGTCATCGTCGTCGGCCTCTTCGCCGCGATCTCGATGACCGCCGGCGGCGGCGCCTGGGACAACGCGAAGAAGCTGATCGAGGACGGCGCCCACGGCGGCAAGGGCTCGGAGGCCCACGCGGCCTCGGTCACCGGCGACACCGTCGGCGACCCCTACAAGGACACGGCCGGCCCGGCGAT
>JBBDTK010000031.1:0-10506 GCA_040904405.1 Solirubrobacterales bacterium
TGGTCCGAGCACTGCGCCTACAAGCACTCGCGCAAGCTGCTGCGGCGGCTGCCGACCGAGGGCGAGCGGGTGGTGATGGGGCCGGGAGAGAACGCCGGCGCGGTCGACATCGGCAACGGCCACGCGGTCGCCTTCAAGGTCGAGTCCCACAACCACCCGAGCGCGGTCGAGCCCTTCCAGGGGGCGGCGACCGGGGTCGGCGGCATCCTGCGCGACGTCTTCGCGCTCGGCGCGCGGCCGATCGCGATCCTCGACTCGCTGCGCTTCGGCGAGCTCGACTCGCTGCGCTCCCGCCACCTGCTCGACGGCGCGGTGCGCGGGATCGGCCACTACGGCAACTCGATCGGCGTGCCGACGGTCGGCGGCGAGATCTACTTCGAGCCGCCCTACGAGCACAACTGCCTGGTCAACGCGATGTGCGTCGGCCTGGCGAAGACCGAGGAGATGGTGCGCGCGGCCGCCGCCGGCGTGGGCAACGCCGTCGTGCTGATGGGGGCGTCGACCGGGCGCGACGGGATCGGCGGCGCCTCGGTGCTGGCCTCGGCCGAGCTCGGCGAGGGCGACGAGGCGAAGCGGCCGACGGTGCAGATCGGCGACCCCTTCGAGGAGTCGAAGCTGCTCGAGTGCTGCCTGGAGCTGCTCGGCAGGGGGCTGCTGGTCTCGCTGCAGGACCTCGGCGCCGCCGGGCTGACCTCCTCGGCGGCGGAGATGGCCTCTGCCGGCGGGCTCGGGATCGACCTCGACCTGGCGCGGGTGCCGCTGCGCGAGCCCGGCCTCGAGCCCTTCGAGATCATGGTCTCCGAGTCGCAGGAGCGGATGCTGGCCGTGGTCGAGCCGGGCAGGGTTCCCGAGGTGCTGGCCGTCTGCGAGAAATGGCAGACCGGCGGGACGGCGATCGGCGCGATCTCCGGCAGCGGCCAGGTGCGGGTGCTGCGCGGCGAGGAGGTCGTCGGCGAGATGCCGGTCGAGGCGCTGGTCGACGGCTGCCCGCTTTATGACCTCTCCCCGGCTGAGCCGGAGGGCTGGATCTACGGCAACGAGGACGTGCTCGCGGCCCGGGTCGCGGCGGTCGAGCGGATCGTGGGAGCCGGACGCGGCGGTGGCGCACCCGGGGAGAGGCCGGAGGGCGGCGAGGACTCCGACGCGCCGCGCGCCGGGGACGCCGACCCCGGCTCGGTCCTGCTCGCCCTGCTCGCCTCGCCAAGCATCGCCTCCAAGCGCTGGGCCTTCGAGCAGTACGACTCGGTCGTCGGCTCGCGCACGGCGCGGCGGCCCGAGACCGCCGACGCCGCGGTGCTGGCGATCCCCGAGGCCGGCAACGCGATCGCGGTCTCGATCGACGGCAACGGGCGGCGGGTCGCCTGCGACCCCTACGCCGGCACGGTCGAGGCGGTGCTGGAGTGCGCGCAGAACCTCGCCTGCGCCGGGGCCGAGCCGCTCGGTCTGACCAACTGCCTCAACTTCGGCAACCCGGAGAAGCCGGCCCCGGCCTGGCAGCTCGACCGCGCCGTCAGCGGCCTCGCCGAGACCTGCGAGGCGCTCGGCGTCCCCGTCGTCGGCGGCAACGTCTCGCTCTACAACGAGGGGCCGGAAGGGCCGATCTACCCGACGCCGGTGGTGGGGATGGTCGGCGAGCTGCCCGGCCCCGAGGCGGCGGCGCCGAGCGCCTTCGCCCGCGAGGGCGACGCAATCGCCCTGCTCGGCCCGTTCGAGCCGTCGCTGGCCGGCTCGGAGCTGGCCAAGTTGCGCGGCGAGCTGGCCGCCGGCCTGCCGCAGCCCGACGTCGCCGCGGTCGCCGCCGCCTGCGCCGCCGTCCGCGAGGCGGCCCGGGCCGGGGTGCTCTCCTCGGCCCACGACGTCAGCGACGGCGGCCTCGCCTGCGCCCTGGCCGAGTCGGCGATCGGCTCGGTGGGCGGCGCCAACCTGGGCTGCCGCGTCGACCTCTCCCCGCTGCTGGAGCGCGGCTGCTCCGCCGAGGAGGCCCTCTTCGGCGAGGGGCCGGGCGGCTTCGTCGTAAGCGGCAAGCGCGACGCGCTCGAGTCCCTGGCCACCGCGGACGTCGCGGTCATCCAGCTCGGCGAGGTGACTGCCGGCGGCAGGTTCGAGCTGGCCGTCGACGAGGCGTCGCTCGACACCGCGGTCGACCGCCTCGCCGAAGCCTGGCGCTCGCTCGGCGACCGGCTCGCCGCCTGACAACGGCGCCCGGGACATCTTCCCGGTCAGGAACCGGCACAGAATCCCGGTTGGGAGATGAATATTTCAAGGGTTGAAAGCCTAATATTTTTCGGGTTCAAGTCCTGATATTTTACGGGTCCGCGGTTCCGGCCGACGAGGTGACCAGACACACCGGAGCGGGGCGAATCGCCCGGCTCCGGATGCGCCCGATGAGCCTGTTCGAGCTTGAACGCAGCAACGGCGAAGTGTCCCTCGACAAGCTCTTGGGTGGGGAGCCCGTCGTCGGCGCCAAGACCGACCTCTCCATCGAGCAGATAGCCGAGGCCATCGCCGTCGGGGGTTGGCCGGGCTGGCAAGAGTCGAGCCAGGGAGAGGCACTCGCGAATGTGCGCGGCTATCTCGATGAGGTCGCTCGAGCCGACATCAGCCGCATCGACGGCAAGTCCCGCGACCCGATCAAAATCACGGGGCTGCTCACCAGCCTGGCTCGCAATGTCGCCAGTCATGTCTCTACAAGCGCCCTCGCTGCTGACGCGGGAGGGTCGGACGGGCCCCTGGACAGCGGCACGGTCCGCGAGTACCTCGACAGCCTTGAGCGCCTGATGGTGGTCGAGAGCCAACCTGCGTGGCGACCCCATCTGCGCTCAAGGCGCCAGCTCCGTCATGCCCCCAAGCGCCATTTCGTCGACCCTTCGCTGGCCGTTGCCGCCCTTCGCGCGACGCCCGAGCACCTGCTGCGCGAGATCAGCGCACTCGGCCACCTGTTCGAGTCGCTGGTGATTCGCGACCTGCGGATCTACGGTCAGGCATGCGCGGCCCAGGTAAGTCAGTATCGGGACAGCAGCGGCTTGGAGGTGGACGCAATCGTCGAGGGCCTCGACCGACGCTGGGCGGCATTCGAGGTCAAGCTCAACCCGACTCGGGTGGACGAAGCAGCTGCCGGCTTGCTGCGCTTCGCGCAGAACGTGGACGCCGGTGTCATGGGCGAGCCCGCGACCCTTGGGGTGATCACGAGCGGCAAGTACGGTTTCGTGAGAGAGGACGGCATCGCCGTCATCCCAATCGGCGCGCTCGGGCCGTAGGAGCTTGGATCGCGCCTGTTTAGGCGCGGACCCATCCGGGCATCTCGCTCTTGCACCCCCGCGACCCTCGCGATCGGGGGTGGGCGATGAAGGAGAGAACTTGACATCACGGGCGACGGTCTCGGTGCTGGCCTGCCTCGCGACGGCGGCGCTGGCAATCGTCGCCCTCGGCGGTTGCGGGGCGGACACCGGCGAGGCCGGCCCGCGCCCGCTGACCTGGTTCGTCGCGATCCAGCCGGGCGGGACGGTCGAGGAAGTCTCCAAACGCTGCTCGGAGGAATCGAACGGCCGCTACCGGGTCGAACCGGAGTTCCTCCCCACCGACGCCAGCCAGCAGCGCGAACAGCTGGTCCGCCGGCTCGGCGCCGACGACCCCTCGATCGACATCATCGGCATGGACGTGATCTGGACCGGCGAGTTCGCCAACGCCGGCTGGGTCGAGGAGTGGACCGGCAAACGCAAAGAGGAGGCGACCGGCGACGTCTTCCCGAGCGTGGTCGAGACGGCCTCCTACGAGGGCGGCCTCTACGCCGTCCCTTTCAACACCAACACGCAGCTGCTCTGGTACCGCAAGGATCTGGTGAAGGAGCCGCCGCGGACCTGGGACGAGATGATCGGAATGGCGGAAGAGCTGGGCCGCGCGAAAGGCGGCATGATCCAGGTTCAGGCGAACCGCTACGAGGGCTTCACCGTCTGGGCCAACGCGCTGATCGAGAGCGCCGGCACGCAGCTGCTCTCCGGGCCGGAGCGGGTCGAGCTGGCCGAGGGGCCGGCGGTGAAAGCGCTGGAGACGATCGGCCGCCTCGCCAACTCCTCCGCCGCCCCGCCCAGCCTCTCCACCTCCGACGAGGACAGCGCCCGGCTCGGCTTCGAGGGCGGCGAATCGGCCTTCATGACCAACTACACCTTCGCCTACGCCAGCGCCCAGGCCGAAGCGCCTGAGATCGGCAGGAAAATGGGCTTCGCCCGCTTCCCCCGGGTCGACGCGGACAGGCCGAGCAAACCACCCCTGGGCGGCTTCAACCTGGCGGTCAGCGCCTTCTCGGAGAACAAGGACGTCGCCTTCGACGCCGCCGCCTGCCTGGCCGACGAGCAGAGCCAGCTGACCGCGGTCAAACTCGACGGGCTGCCCCCCTCCCGCTCCACCCTCTACTCGAGCAAGGCCGTGACCGAAGCGTACCCCGGCTTCGCCGGGCTGGTGAAGCAGTCGATCGAAGACTCCGGCCCGCGGCCGACCTCGCCCGCCTACCAGGACGTCAGCCTCGCGGTGCAGCGCTCGCTGCACCCGCCGAGCAAGATCGACCCCCGCGACGCGAGCTCGGTCTACGAGGAGCTGAGGTCGAACCTCGAGGACGCGGTCGAACGAAAGGGACTGCTGTGAGCGCCGGCGCGGCGACCAGCGACCGGACCCGCTCCGAGCACCGCCTCGCCTGGCTGCTCTGCGCGCCGGCGGTGGTCGCGATGCTCGCCGTCACCGCCTACCCGATCCTCTACGCCTTCGTCCTCTCGCTGCAGCAGATCGACCTGCGCTTCCCCGACGAGGGCGGCTTCGTCGGGCTCGACAACTACGTCTCGGTACTCAGCTCGCAACTCTGGTGGACCGACCTCTTCAACACCGTCTTCCTCACCCTGGTCTCGGTCTCGATCGAGCTGGTGCTGGGGATGGCGATCGCGCTGGTCATGCACCGGGCGATCTTCGGCCGCGGCGGAATCCGCACCGCGGTCCTGATCCCCTACGGGATCATCACCGTGGTCGCCGCCTTCGCCTGGCAGTTCGCCTTCGCCCCCGAAAGCGGCTTCGTCAACAACCTGCCGCTGATCGCCGAGGACATGGACTGGTTCGGCGACCGCTTCAGCGCCTTCGCGGTCATCGTCATGGCCGAGGTCTGGAAGACGACGCCGTTCATGGCGCTGCTGCTGCTGGCCGGGCTGGTGACGATCGACGGCCAGCTGTATGAGGCGGCACGGGTCGACGGGGCGAGCGCCTGGCAGCGCTTCACCCGGATCACCCTGCCGCTGATGAAGCCGGCGATCCTCGTCGCGCTGCTCTTCCGCACCCTCGACGCCTTCCGCGTCTTCGACACGATCTTCATCATGACCGCCGGTGCGCAGGACACCGAATCGGTCTCGATCCTCGGCTTCAACCAGCTGATCTCGCGGCTCAACCTCGGCCTCGGCTCGGCCGTCTCGGTGCTGATCTTCCTCTGCGTCCTGGCGATCGCCTACTTCTACGTCAGGGTCCTCGGCACCCGGGTCGAGGAAGGAAGGCCGGGCAACTGATGGAACGCGGAACCCGCGAGTACGCGCTCTGGAGCATCGCGATCCTCGCCGTGCTGGTCGTCGCCCTGATCCCGGTCCTCTGGCTGATCTCGCTCTCGCTGAAGCCGACCGACGCGGTCGCCGACGGCCGCTTCCTGCCCAGCGAGATCTCCTTCGACAACTACAAGAGCCTGTTCGAAGGCGGCGTCGACGGCAGCCCCTTCGTCAAACCGTTGATCAACTCGATCCTGATCGCGCTGATCACGACGACGATCGCGATCGTGCTCGCCTCCTTCGCCGCCTACGCGATCGCCCGGCTCGAATTCCCCGGCAAGCGGGTGATCCTCGCCGGGGCGCTGGCGATCGCGATGTTCCCGCCGATCTCGACTGTCGGGCCGCTGTTCGACATGTGGCGGGCGCTGGGGATCTACGACACCTATCCGGGCCTGATCATCCCCTACCTGACCTTCTCGCTGCCGCTGGCGATCTACGCCCTCGTCGCCTTCTTCCGCGAGATCCCCTGGGAGCTCGAGCAGGCGGCCCAGGTCGACGGGGCGACCCCGTTCCAGGCCTTCCGCAAGGTGATCGTGCCGCTCGCCGCGCCGGGCATGTTCACGGCGGCGATCCTGGTCTTCATCTTCGCCTGGAACGACTTCCTCTTCGCGATCTCGCTGACCTCCTCGGACGCCTCGCGAACCGTGCCGGCGGCGCTCGCCTTCTTCACCGGCGAGTCGTCGTTCACCCAGCCGACCGGCAGCATCGCCGCGGCGGCGGTCGTCGTCACCGTGCCGATCATCGTCTTCGTCCTGTTCTTCCAGCGCCGCATCGTCTCCGGCCTCACCGCCGGGGCGGTCAAGGGATAAGGAGCCAACCGATGTCAGAGATAACGCTCGATCGAGTGACCAAGGTCTTCGGCGACGGCGAGGAAGCCGTCAAGGAGATGAGCCTGGAGGTCGGCGACGGCGAGTTCATGATCCTCGTCGGGCCCTCGGGCTGCGGCAAGTCGACCGCGCTGCGGATGATCGCCGGGCTCGAGGACGTGACCAGCGGCGAGCTGAAGATCGGCGGCGACCTGGTCAACGACCGCGCGCCGAAGGACCGCGACATCGCGATGGTCTTCCAGAACTACGCGCTCTACCCGCACATGACGGTGCGCGAGAACATGGGCTTCGCGCTGAAGCTGGCCGGCGCCGAGAAGGGGGAGATCGACCGCAAGGTGGAGGAGGCGGCGAAGACGCTCGACCTGACCCAGCACCTCGACCGGCGCCCGGCCAACCTCTCCGGCGGGCAGCGCCAGCGGGTGGCGATGGGGCGGGCGATCGTCCGCGACCCGAAGGCCTTCCTGATGGACGAGCCGCTCTCCAACCTCGACGCGAAGCTGCGGGTGCAGATGCGGACCGAGGTGGCGCGGCTACAGTCGAAGCTGGAAACCACGACCGTCTACGTCACCCACGACCAGACCGAGGCAATGACCCTCGGCGACCGGGTGGCGGTGATGCGGGCCGGCGCCCTGCAGCAGGTCGGCACGCCGGCGGAACTGTACGAAGACCCGCGCAACCTCTTCGTCGCCGGCTTCATCGGCTCGCCGGCGATGAACTTCATGCCGGCCGAGCTCGGCGGCGGCCGGGTCAAGCTGCCGATCGGCGAGGCCGACCTCGGAGAGGAGGCGAAGCGCGGCAAGGACGGCGAGGTGATCGCCGGGCTGCGCCCGGAGAGCTTCGAGGACGCCGAGCTGGTCGGCAACCTGGCCGAGGAGCGGGGCATCCTCTTCGAGGCCGAGATCGACCTGGTCGAGTCGCTCGGCTCCGACCTCTACGCCTACTTCCACGTCGAGTCGCCCGGGGTCCAGTCCGACCAGCTCGCCGATGTGATCGCCGACCGGCTCGAGGAGACCGGCGCCCCGGAACCGCGCGAGGGCCAGGAGCAGTTCGTCGCCCGCCTCGACCCGGCGAGCAAGATCAAGCGCCGCGAGACGGCGAAGCTCTGGGCGGACACGTCGAAGCTCCACCTCTTCGACCCCGAGAGCGGCGAGGGCCTCGCCCCCGGGTCCTCGGGCGCTGGTACCCTGCCTGAGTAGGCAGTCTGCCTGCGCGTCTCGTCCTTCTCAACGCAAGGAAGCACGCGCTTTGACTCCGCCCCAGGGGCAGCCGATAGACCGCGATGGCCCGCGCGAGGAATGCGGGGTGTTCGGCGTATACGCGCCCGGGCACGACGTCGCCCGGCTCGCCTACTTCGGCCTCTTCGCGCTGCAGCACCGCGGCCAGGAGTCGGCCGGGATCGCCACCTGCGAGGGCGGCCACATCACCACGATGCGCGATTCGGGCCTCGTCTCCCAGGTCTTCGACGAGGAGAAGCTGCGGGCGCTGGAGGGCGACATGGCGATCGGCCACGTGCGCTACTCGACCACCGGCGGCGGCTCCTGGGAGAACGCGCAGCCGGTCTGGCGCGACGACGGCCGCGAGCTGGCGCTCGGCCACAACGGCAACCTGACCAACGCGGTCGAGCTCTGGAACGAGCTGAAGCAGCGGGGGATCGCCTTCCGCGGCAGCTCCGACTCGGAGATCATCGCGGCGCTGATCTCCTCCAACGAGGGCAAGCTGGTCGAGGACGCGGTCGCCGACGTGATGCCGCGGCTGCGCGGCGCCTACTCGACCGTGGCGATGACCAAGCGGGCGATCGTCGCCTTCCGCGACCCGCACGGGGTGCGGCCGCTCTCGCTGGGGCGGCTGGGGGAGCGCTTCGTCGTCGCCTCGGAGAGCTGCGCCTTCGACATCATCGGCGCCGAGCTGATGCGGGAGGTGCATCCCGGCGAGATGGTCTCGCTGACCGAGCGCGGCCTGGAGACCCGCCAGGTAGTCAAGAGCGGCCGCCCGGCGACCTGCGTCTTCGAGCACATCTACTTCTCCCGCCCCGACAGCCGGATCGAGGGCAAGGTGCTGCAGCAGGTGCGGGGGCGGATGGGCGAGATCCTCTGGCGCGAGGCGCCGGTCGAGGCCGACCTGGTGATCTCGGTGCCGGACTCGGGCAACCCGGCGGCGGCCGGCTTCGCCCGCGCCTCGGGGCTGCCCCGCGACGACGGCCTGATCAAGAACCGCTACGTCGCCCGCACCTTCATCCAGCCCGGGCAGGAGCTGCGCAAGCACGGCCTGCGGCTGAAGTTCAACCCGCTGCCGGAGATCGTCTCCGGCCAGCGAGTGGTCGTCGTCGACGACTCGATCGTGCGCGGCAACACGACGCGGCAGATCGTCGGCATGCTGCGCGACGCCGGCGCCAGCGAGATCCACCTGCGGATCTCGGCGCCGCCGATCCGCCACCCCTGCCACTACGGCGTCGACATGTCGACCCGCGAGGAGATGATCGCCCACGAGCGGACGATCGAGCAGGTCGCCGACGAGCTCGGCGCCGACTCGCTCGCCTACCTCTCGATGGAGGGCGTATACGAGGCGATCGGCGGCGCCCCCGAAGACCACTGCGACGCCTGCTTCACCGGGCACTACCCGTTGGGCGACCCGGAGGCGGCGAACGGCAAGTTCGCCCTCGAGGACGTCGCTGTGGTTCCCGCTGGCGGTTAAGGACCTATCCCGGCAGTGCATACCGGGCTGACTCCAGGCTCCTGCCTACGGGTGGGGCATAGCCAGGCGTCCGGTGGAGCTGACCCGGTATGCACCATCCCGGTAGGGGTTCCACTTAACTTTTTTTGAAGACAGTCGGTTGCCATCCGCAAAAGTCGCGGCAAAAAAAGGTACAAGACGTTCCACCCCTACCGGGATAGGCTTTCAGTAGGACCAGGCGGCGCAGCCGACATTCACCACACCCCAGTGGGGTCAATGTCGGCTGCGATGATGCGGCCATGAGCGAATCGTTCAAGCTGGTCGTCCTCGCTTCCGGCAACGGGTCGAACCTGCAGGCGATTCTCGACACGTTGCACGGGCGCGAGGGGGTCGAGGTGGTCGGGGTGGGGTCCGACAAGCCGGGGGCGCGGGCGCTGGAGCGAGCCGAGGCGGCCGGGGTCGCGACCGCGGTCTTCCCGCGCGAGAAGTTCGCCAACCGTGAGGCGCGCGACGCGGCGATGGCGGAGTGGGTCGAGGGCCGGGGAGCCGACCTCGTCGCCCTCGCCGGCTACATGCAGCTGCTCTCCGCCGCCTTCGTCGCCCGCTTTCGCGACCGGATCGTCAACGTCCATCCGGCGCTGCTGCCCGCCTTCCCGGGCCTCGACGCGATCGGCCAGGCGCTCGACGCCGGGGTGGAGACGACCGGCGTCACCGTCCACTTCGTCGACGAGGGGGTCGACACCGGCCCGCCGATCCTGCAACGCGAGGTGCCGGTGCCCCCCGGCCGCGACCGGGCCGAGCTGGAAGCGGCGATCCACGCGGTCGAGCACGAGCTCTACCCCGAGGCGATCCGCAGCTTGGCACTGTGTTTGTCCGACGCATCCGACATTGACCCCACCAGGGGGTGGTCAAAGTCGGATGCGTCTTCCGAGGCGGCGACGGACAGCCCACAATCCAGTCATCTAGGATCGGTGCCGAGTGAGCGAAGCGCCCGCCGAAACCCCTAGCGAGACCACCAGCGGCGGCGCCGTCCAGGTGCGCCGGGCGCTGGTCTCGGTCTCCGACAAGACCGGCGTCGCCGAGTTCGCCAAGTCGCTGACGGCGCTAGGGGTGGAGCTGCTCTCGACCGGCGGGACGGCGGCGGCGCTGCGCGAGGCGGGGCTCGAGGTGACCGACGTGTCCGAGTTCACCGGCCAGGAGGAGATCCTCGACGGCCGGGTGAAGACGCTGCACCCGCGGCTGCACGCGGCCCTGCTGGCGCGGCGTGACGACGCCGAGCACATGGCGGTGCTGGAGCGCGAGGGGATCGAGCCGATCGACCTGGTCTGCGTCAACCTCTACCCCTTCGAGGAGACGGTGGCCGGGCTCGACGTCGACGCCGGCGTCGCGGTCGAAAACATCGACATCGGCGGGCCGACGATGATACGCGCCGCGGCGAA
>JBBDTK010000032.1:0-10473 GCA_040904405.1 Solirubrobacterales bacterium
ACCCGCCATATAGGCGGGTAAGTGCGGTCTCGATCCGCCGGGGCCTGAAGGGGGACGTCGAGCCCCCTCCCCGGAGGCTCAGGAAACCACACCCGAGCCCTCGCCCACAACTCAGCTGCGCGACGGCCTCCGGGGAGGGGGCTCGACGTCCCCCAACCCTCAGCTGCGCGACGGCCTCCGGGGAGGGGCGTCGGGCCTCTCCCGGGTTGGGGCGCGGGCCTCTCCGCCCTCCGGAAGCTACTCCGACAGAACGCTGATCGTCCGCCCCTTGCGCGACGGCTTGAACTGCACCGTCCCCGCCTGGGTAGCGAAGATCGTGTGATCGCGGCCGAGGCCGACGCCGTCGCCTGGCCAGAAGCGGGTGCCGCGCTGGCGCACGATGATCTCGCCGCCGGAGACCCTCTGGCCGGCGAAGACCTTGACCCCGAGCATGTTGGGGTTGGATTCGCGCCCGTTTCGGCTTGAGCCAAGCCCTTTCTTATGAGCCATCGTCGTCCTTCTTAGCAGCAGCTTTCGGTTTTTTGGCTTTGGCTTTGGCTTTGGCTTTCGGTTTCGCCGCCGATTTGCCAAGTTTCAACTCGGTCACCTCGAGCCGGGTCAGCTCCGAGCGGTGCCCGGCCTTGCGCCGGTAGCCCTTCTTCGGCTTGTATTTGAAGACCTTGATCTTCGGCCCGCGCAGGTGCTCGGCGACGGTCGCCTCGACCTTCACCTTCTCCAGCTCCTTCGGCTCGGCGACGACCTCCTTGTCGCGGAAGAGCACCGGTCGGAGGGCGACCTTGCCGCCCTCCTCGACGCTCAGCCGGTCGACGAGCAGCGAGCTGCCCTTCTCGACCTTGTACTGCTTGCCGCCGCTCTCTATGACCGCGTAAGTGCTCATTCTTCCTTGTCGCCGTTGTTCGAGCGCCCGGAGTCTAGCGAGGCGACCGCCGCCGCCCGCTCGACCCGCTCGATCCGCACCAGCTTGCGCTCGCCGACGAACGGCCCGCCACCGCTGACGCTGACGACGTAGGAGTCGATCCGGGCGACCGCGTCGTCGGCGTTGTACATGTGCGGCTCGTCGATCGTCACCAGCACCTCCTCGCCGACCTTGAACGGCAGCGCCCGCTCCTCGATCTTGGTCCGGCTGCCGGCTTCGACCAGCTCGAAGGTCTCGATCGCCAGCGCGTCGCCGCCCTCGAAGTGGAACTGCTTGCCGGTCTCCTCCTCCAGCTCGGTGAGGCCGCTGTCGGGCTCGATCAGCTCCGCAGCGACCTTCGGGTTGACCCGCAGCAGGAACGCCTCCGCGTCGCGGGTGGCGAGGTCGCGCAGCTTGCGCAGCCCCTCCAGCGAGACCGTCTCGGCCGAGAGCACGACGCCCTCGCCGGCGCATGTCGGGCAGGGCCCGGTGAGGATCTCGCGCACCCCGTCGGTGATGTTCTGCCGCGTCATCTCGACCAGGCCCAGCGGCGAGACCTCGACCACGTAGCTCTTCGACTTGTCGGCGTCGAGCGCTTTGCGCAGCGTCTTCAGCACTTTGTCGCGGTTTTTGGCCCGCGACATGTCGATGAAGTCGATCACGATGATGCCGCCGATGTCGCGCAGCCGCAGCTGCCGCACGACCTCGTCGGCCGCCTCGGTGTTGACCCGGGTGATCGTCTCCTCGAGGCCCCCTTTGCCGCGGCCGGTGAAGCTGCCGCTGTTGACGTCGATCACGGTCAGCGCCTCGGTGTAGTCGATGATCAGGTAGCCGCCCGAGGGCAGGTCGACCCGCCGCACCAGGGTCGACTCGATCTCCTTGTCGATGCCCCATTTCTCAAGCAGCGGCTTCTGGCCCTTGTACTGCTCGACCTTCTCGACCAGCTCCGGCGCGGTCCGCTGGAAGAAGTTGGTCACCCGTTCGAACTGCTTGGGCGAGTCGATCACCGCGGTTTCGAACTCGGAGAGGAAGACGTCGCGCAGCACCCGCACCGGCAGGTCCTGCTCCTGGAAGACCAGGCCCATCCCCTTGGTCTTCTCGGCGCGCCGCTCGAGCACGTCGTAGAGCTTGTGCAGGTAGCCGACCTCACGCACGAAGTCGGATTTTTTCGCCCCGTGGGCGGCGGTGCGGACGATCAGCCCGCCCGGCCCCTTGTAGGTGCGGTCGACCATCTTGCGCAGGCGGTCGCGCTCGGACTGCGAGAGCCGCCGGCTGACCCCGACGCCGCTTCCCTGCGGCGCGTAGACGAGGTAGCGGCCGGCGATCGAGAGGTTCATCGAGAGCCGCGCCCCCTTCGACTTGAGCGGGTCCTTGACCACCTGCACGAGGATCTCCTGCCCGGACTTGATCAGGTCGCCGATCTTGCGGCCACTGCCGCGGCCCCGCTTCGGCGCCTGCTCCCCGTTCGGCAGGACGATCTCGTCGACGTGCAGGAAGCCGTTGCGCTCGAGGCCGATGTCGACGAAGGCGGCCTCCATGCCGGGCAGGACGTTGTCGACCCTGCCCTTGTAGATGTTGCCGACGATCGAGCGCCGGCCGCGTCGCTCTATGTAGAGCTCCGCCACGTTGCGTTTGCCGCCTTTGGTCTTCGACTCGAGGACGGCGACTCGGGTCTCGCCGCGATCGGCGGACACCAGGATGGTTTTTTTCATCTGTGTTTCAGCTCAGTTCAGTTAGGTACGCGTGCCCAGGCCCTTTCGAGGGGTCACCAGGCGAACCTGCCTTTCTGACTGAGGCGCGCTTGCATGTGGATGCTCTGAAGCACTCCCAGGGCGAGGAAGGTCGCGAGTACCGACGACCCTCCGTAGCTCAGCAACGGCAGGGGAATTCCGGTGATCGGCATGATCCCCAGATTCATCCCCACGTTGACGAAGACCTGGAAAAGCAGCATGGCGGCGATGCCGCCGGCCACCAGGGTCCCGTAGGAGTTCTTCGAGAGCGTCACGATCCGCAGCGCCCGCCAGATCAGCAGGGCGTAAAGGGATAGGACTAACGCGGCCCCCGTGAATCCATAGCGCTCACCGATCACCGCAAAGATGAAGTCGGTGTGCCGCTCGGGGACGAAATCGAGCCGCGTCTGGGTGGCCCGATCGCCACGGCCGGCAACCTCGCCGGAGCCGATCGCGATCTTGGCCTGGTTCTGCTGGTAGCCCGCATCGCGGGGATCCCCGCTGGGGTCCACGAAGGAGGTGAGTCTCTCCTGCTGGTACCCCTTGAGGATCGGCGTCCCGATCGCCGGAGCGATCACGAGGACGATTGCGATGAGGGCGACGGTAGCCCCGCCGATTGCGGCGAAGTGCGTCCAGCGGACGCCCCCCACGTACATCACGGCGAGGGTGATTGCCCCGTACACCAGGGCGGTGCCGAGGTCCGGCTGCAGGAAGACGAGCGCAGCCGGAGCGAGGCCGAGGCAGAGGTAGCGCACCGTGCGCTGCCTCGCCGAGCCCCGCCGGGCGCCATCGATGACGAACCCGGCAAGCGCCAAGACCAGCAGGAGCTTGCCCAGCTCGGATGGCTGGAAGCTGAAGAAGGGAAGGTCGAAGGCGCGGCGCGAGCCGCGCGCCGCGACGCCGAAGACGAAGACCAGCGAGACGCTGACGCAGAGGAAGGTGTAGATCCCCACCCGCAGCTCGCGGAAGCGCGAGTAGTCGATCCGGGCCAGCGCGTACATGCCGATCAGGCCGGCGATCGCGTAGATCGCCTGGCGGTCGTAGAAGAAGCCGGGGCTGCCGGGCACGTCGCCGCGGGTCGCCTGCTCGAGCACGAAGACGCTGAAGGCGACGAGGGCAACCGCGGAGAGCCCGAGGGCCGCGTCCATGTAGGGCAGGCCGAGGCGCTCGGCGATGCCGGGTCGCAGGGCGAAGGGCTCGGGTCGGGCGCGTCTGGCACGGGTGGCGTACATGTCTACTCGATCGCGCCGCCGGCTTCGACCGGCTTCGCTTCTTTCTCGAAATGGGAGGAGAGGATCTGCAGCGCGGCCGGAGCGGCCGTATCGGCGCCGAAGCCGCCTTCCTCGAAGGTCACCGCGACGACGATCTCTGGGTCCGGGTAGGGCGCAAGCACGACGTACCATGACTGATCGGCGTACGGGGGGCGCTCCGCGGTGCCGGTCTTGCCCGCGACCGGCACCGGAAATCCGCCGAAGATGCCGTATGACGTGCCGCTCCCCGACTGCGCCGCGTCGTGCAGGCCGGCGAGGATCGTCGCGCGCCACTCGGGATCGATCCGGACCCGGCGCGCCGGCCGCGGCTCGACCTCGCGCAGCACCCGCCCGGCCGAGTCTTCGACCTGCATCGCGACGTGCGGGCGCGGCACCGTGCCGCCGTTGGCGATCGCCGCGTAGGCGACGGCCATCTGCAGCGGGTCGGCCTGCAGGTCGCCCTGGCCGACCGAGAGGTTGACGTTGTCGCCCGCCGACCAGGGGCGATCGGTCAGCCCTTCGCGGTAGAGCTCGTTGCGCCAGTCCGGGGTCGGCAGCAGGCCCGGCTGCTCGCCCGGCAGGTCGATCCCGGTCTCATGGCCGATGCCGAGCCGTCGCGACCACTGCTGCAGGGCCAGGCCCGGGTGCATGCGGTCGCCGAGCGTGTAGTAGTAGACGTCGGAGGAGACTTCGAGCGCCCGCTGCATCGAGATCGAGCCGTAGGCGGCGTCGCCGGCGTTGCGGAACTCGATCCCGCCGAGGGTGAAGAGGCCGTCGTCGTGGATCGCTTCGGTGGTGGTCACCTCGCCGCCGGCAAGGGCGGCGACCGAGGTGATCGGCTTGAAGGTCGAGCCGGTCGGGTAGGCGCCGGCGATCGCCCGGTTGGTCAGCGGCGAGAGCACCGGGTCGCGGTAGAGTTCGTCGACCTGGCGCTGGGTCAGCGGCTGGGTGAAGATGCGCGGGTCGAAGCTCGGGCTCGAGCCGATCGCCAGGACCGCCCCGTCGCGCACGTCCATCGCCACGTAGGCCCCTTTCAGGCCCTGGGCCGCGAGCGCCGCTTCGCCCGCTTCCTGCAGGCCGGAGTCGATCGTCAGCCGCAGGTTGTCGCCGGGCACCGGCTCGAGCACTCTCAGCTGGCCGCCCGGGGTCGGCCGGCCGAGCGAGTCGACCTGGATCCGGGTCGCGCCGGCGCGCCCGCGCAGCAGCCGGTCGTACTGGTACTCGACCCCGTCCTTGCCGACCACGTCGCCGGCCTCGAGGTCGCGGTAGCGGGGCTGCTCCAGTTCGTCTTCGCTGACCTCGCCGACGTTGCCGAAGAGGTGGGCGGCGAGGCTGCCGTGCGGGTAGTCGCGGACGAAGACCCGGCGCACCTCGACCCCGGGGAAGCGGGCCTGGTTCTCCTGCAGGTAGTAGACGAGGTAGCGGCCGACGTCGCGGCGCAGGGTCACCGGCGCGCTCGGGGCGAGCTTCAACTCTTCGCGCAGGGTGCGGCGCAGCCGCGGCAGCGTCGTGCCGACCAGCTCGGCCAGCTGCTTCAGCTCGGCGCGGCGCTCGGCCGGGTCGGCCGGCAGCTTGCGCGGGTTGACCTGCAGGGCGAGGCTGGTCCGGTTGTCGACCAGCAGCTCGCCGTCGCGGTCGAGGATCGCCCCGCGCGGGGCGATCACCCGGTACTCGCGGGTGCGGTTGTTGTTCGCCTCGGCCAGGTACTCCTCGCCGTTGACGACCTGCAGCAGCCAGAGCCGGAAGAAGAGCACCGCGAAGAGGGCCAGCGCGACGCCGCCGAAGACGGCGATACGCAGGGCCAGCCGGTTGTTCATCGCCGGGCCACGGTCGTCGGAGCGAAGGTACATCCAGCCCCCTAGGCTCCCAGCACGGTGGGTTGACGGCGGCGGCTCGCCCGCGGCTCCTCGACCAGCGCCGGGCGCAGCGCCCAGCGCAGGCCGTAGTAGACCGGCCAGGCGAGGAAGAAGGCGAAGATGCTCTTCAGCAGCATGTCGCGGACCACCAGGGCGCTGACCGGGGCGTCGACGCCGAGCGTCAGCTCGACCGCGGCGAAGCCGAGCTCGGCCAGCAGGGTCATCGCCATGCAGAGCAGGGCCGGCAGCAGGGCGCTGCGGATCTCGAAGCGTTCGCGGAAGAGGCCGGCCAGGTAGCCGACCGCGAGCAGGACCAGCGAGGAGCGCCCCAGCGGCGCGACCAGCAGGCAGTCGACCAGGAAGCCGATCGAGAAGCCGGCGACGGCGCCGCTCATGCTGCCGCCGAGCAGGCCGAGCGAGATGACGACGACCGGCAGCAGGTCGGCGCTGGTCTGGAAGAGCCCGACGCGGGAGAAGAAGGCGAGCTGCAGCAGCACAGCCAGGACCACGATCGCGGCGAGGCGGGCGAAGATCTTCGGGGTGACGATCACCGGCGCGAGCCCCCGGTCAGGACCTGGACCAGGTCGAGGTTGGCGAGGTCGGCGTAGGGGCGCAGGTGGACCTGCTGGCGCGCTTCCTGCTCCACGATCGAGGCTTCGGTCACCTCGCCGATCGGCAGCCCGGGCGGGAAGTGGGAGGCGAGGCCGCGGGCCCGCCAGCCGGCGGTGACGATCGCCTGCCCGGCGCCGAGCTTGCGCGCCGAGTGGATGAAGTCGAGGATCAGGTCCTCGGGATCGCCGACGTTCGGTTTGACCACGCCCTGGGCGCCCCCCGGCAGCACCTTGGCCGAGACGGCGCTGGTGTGGTCGGTGATCAGCGTCACCTTCGAGGAGCCGGGCTGGGTCGAGGAGACGGCGCCGACCAGGCCGTCGCCGCTGAGCACCGGGTCGTCGACGCGGACGCCGTCGCCGGCACCGGCGTCGATCGTCAGCGCCGAGTGCCAGACGGTCGGCGAGCGGGCGATCACCCGCGCCGTGAGCGGCTCGAAGGCGGAGACCGCGAGTGCCGGCCCGCGGTCGAGCCGCAGCAGCTTGCGCAGCTGCGCGTTCTCCTGCAGCGCCTCCTGCCCGGCCACGGCCTGCAGCCGGGTCCGCTCCAGTTCGCTGCGCAGGCGGCCGTTCTCCCCCCGCGCCTCGAAGGTCTGGTCAAACCAGCCGACCAGGTCGCGGGCCGGCTTCAGGGCACGGTCGGCGACCTCCTGCAGGGGGCTGAAGATCGTGCTGACGCCGCTCTGCACCCCGCCCGAGCCCTGCCCGTAGGTAACCGTCAGCAGCAGGAAGGAGCCGAGGATCAGAAGCGTGAGGACCGCTCTACGGCGGCGTACTTGTTTGCGATACACGGGAGGGACCTGGGTTCGGTGCTTTGGATGAGCGGCGACTAGGCAACGCGCGCCGCCCCCGAGTTCATCTTGCTGGCGCGGTGGATCGTCTCGAACTCCTCCAGCGAGATGCCGGAGCCGACAGCCACGCACGTCAACGGCGACTCTGCCAGCTGACAGGGCATCTGGCACTCGTCGCGGAGGCGCTGTTCGAGTCCTTGCAGCAGGGCGCCTCCGCCTGCCAGGGTAATGCCTCTGTCCATGATGTCGCCGGCGAGCTCCGGCGGGGTGCGATCGAGCGTGTCCTTGACCGCGTCGATGACGTGGCTGATCGGTTCGTCGAGCGCCTCCCGGACCTCGGCCGAGCCGAGCGTGATCGTCTTCGGCAGGCCGGAGACGAGGTCGCGGCCGCGGATCTCGACCTCGACCTCCTCCGGCAGCGGCGAGGCCGACCCCGCCTCGAGCTTGACCTGCTCCGCGGTCTGGGTGCCGATCGCCAGTTTGTAGCGGTGTTTGCAGTGGTTGACGATCGCCTCGTCGAGCTCGTCGCCGCCGACCCGGATCGATTGCGAGACGACGATCCCACCGAGCGAGATCACCGCCACCTCGGTCGTGCCGCCGCCGACGTCGACGATCAGCGAGCCGGTCGGCTCGGCGACCGGCAGGCCAGCGCCGATCGCGGCGGCCATCGGCTCCTCGATCAGGTAGGCCTTGCGGGCGCCGGCCGAGAGGCAGGCCTCCTCGACCGCGCGCTTCTCGACCCCGGTGACCCCGGAGGGGACGCAGACGACGACCCGCGGGTGGGCGAAGCGGTTGGAGTGCACCTGCTTGATGAAGTGGCGCAGCATCTGCTCGGTGACGTCGAAGTCGGCGATCACCCCGTCCTTGAGCGGCCGGATCGCGGTGATCGTGCCCGGCGTGCGGCCCAGCATCTGCTTCGCTTCCGCGCCGACCGCGTGGACCTGTCCGTTGCGCGAGTCGATCGCGACGACCGAGGGCTCGGAGAGCACGATGCCGCGACCGCGCACGTAGACCAGCGTGTTGGCGGTGCCGAGATCGACCGCCATGTCGCGGCCGCCCAATCCGGTCAGATAGCTGAATACGCCCATTTGCAGAGATTCGCCAGGAAGTGCGGGGCCATTCTCCCAGATGGTCAAGGCCGGCCAAATACCCTGCACGTAAACGGCCCTACCGGGGGGCGATGAGACGAAGCGATGGAGCTACGCGGCTGAGCCCCGCCCGAGCAGGCCCGGCGCCAGCTCGACCAGCAGTCCCACCGGCAGCCCGACCACGTTGGACACACTCCCCTCCACCCTCTCGACCAGGGTCGACCCCAGCGTCTGGATCGCATACCCCCCGGATCGCCCCCGCCACTCGCCGAAGGCGACGTAGCGCTCCTTCTCCTCCTCGCTCAACCGCTTGAAGACCACGGTCGTCCTCTCCAATCCCGACCGCTCCTCCCCGTCGACCAGCACGACCAGCCCGCTCATAACGGTGTGCGCTCGCCCCGACATCCGCTCCAGGTACTCCCGCGCCTCCCCCTCGTCGGCCGGCTTTCCGAGGGCCCTGCCGTCCAGGACGACATCGGTGTCACACGCAATGGTCACTCGCGCGGGTGGCGTCGTAGGGGGAACCACCCCCGAGGACGCTTTAGCGACCGCAGGGGGTGATGGGTCCCCTGCGGCGACAGGACCCACGCGCCGTGCGCTCGCGTGCGCCTTCCGCCGCGCGTTCTCGACCACCTCGACCTCGGGGTCCCCGCCCGTCAGCTCCTCCACCCCAGGGACAACCACCTCGAAGTCAATTCCCAGCTTTCGAAGGATCTCCCTTCTCTGCGGCGACCCGGATGCGAGCGTGACCCTCAACGCTGTGGGCTTCCGGTCGGGATATGGGCAGGGGGTGGAGCATCTTGTACTTTTTTTGCGGCGAGGCAGGCGGACAGCCGCAGGCTGTCTTCAAAAAAAGTTAAGCGGAACCCCTTGCCCATATCCCGACCGCCACGACCCATACCCCGCCCCTACGCCAACTCAGGAAACCAGATCCCGATCTCACGCTCGGCCGACTCGTCGGAGTCCGACCCGTGGACCATGTTGAAGGTGACCTCGAGCGCGTAGTCCCCACGAATCGAGCCCGGCGCCGCCTCGACCGGGTTGGTCGCCCCGATCGTCTGCCGCGCGGCGGCGACCGCCTCGGTCCCCTCGAGCACCATCGCCACCAGGGGGCCGCCGGTGATGAACTCGACCAGCTCGCCGAAGAACGGCTTCTCGCTGTGCTCGGCGTAGTGCTCGTTGGCGATCGCCTCGCTTGCGACCATCGTCTTCAGCGCCGCGATCCGCAGCCCCTTGCGCTCGAAGCGGGTGATCACCTCACCGCTCAGGGCGCGTTCGAATGCGTCAGGCTTTACGAGGATCAGGGTCCGGCTCACGGCTGGGGCTCCCTTTCGGCGATTGCGGTTTCGAAGTCTCTTTCCTCGGCTCCCTGGCGGGCGCCTTCGCCGCCCGCTTCTCGCCCGCGGACCGTTTGCGGCGCGGCTCCTCGGAGCGGCGCTGGCGCGGCCGCTCGCGCAGCGCCACTTCGCAGTAGGGGCAGAGCGACCAGCGCGGGTCGACCGGCTTGCCGCAGCTCGGGCAGGGGTCCTTGAGTCGCCGCTGGCACTTGGGGCAGCGCATGTAGTCGCGCTCGATCGGCTGCTCGCAGCCGGGGCAGGAGGCCTCGGTCAGCTGGCGCACCCGCAACTCGGCCGCCTTGATCTCCAGCTCGCGTTCATGGGCGTCCTCGAGGAACTCCGGCGGGCGGACGATCGCGTAGACGGCAGTCCCCATGTAGGGGATGAAGGAGGCGAGGGTGGCGCAGCCGACCAGGAACGGGTCGGAGATGCGCCGCTTGGCGTCGAGGTAGGTGTAGACGATCAGCGCCAGCCAGACGACGACCAGCATCAAGACGAGCAGGTTGACGACCAGGTTGAGGCCGTCGTTGCTGATGCCGAAGATCGCTAGTGCCATTGCTGGGGGGGCCGCCTCGAGGGAGCGGGTGAGTCTACTTCGCCGCCGGGGCCGCTAGTCCTCGCATCCGACATTCACCACACCCCGCTGTGGTCGAACTCGGTTACGCCGCTTCCGGTCAGAGGAAGAGGCTGCCGAAGAGGTAGCCGAGGCCGAAGAAGACGAGGATCACGGCGGCGACCACCGCGGCGACCAGGGCCATCATCGAGAGCAGTTCGGTGCCGGCGCCGCGATCCACGGCTCAATCCTCGCACAGGCCCAGCGCCGCGCGGGCGGGCGCGAGCGCGTAGTGCGAGCCGGCGACGACGAGGATGCCGCCGGCTTCGGGGGGGGGGGCGGGGGGGGGGGGGGGGGGGGGGGGG
>JBBDTK010000033.1:0-2957 GCA_040904405.1 Solirubrobacterales bacterium
GGGCGATGGAGATGGTCGCGGCGGCGCGGCTGCGCCGCGCCGAGCAGCGGATCGAGGACCTGCGGCCCTACGCGCAGGGGATGCGCAAGCTGACCCGCCGCGCCGCCGAGCAGGCGGGTGCGATCCCGCGCGTGCCGGTGCTCGAGCAGCGCGAGGAGGAGAAGCGGGTCGGCGTCGTGCTGGTCACCGGCGACCGCGGCCTCGCCGGCGCCTTCAACACGAACGTGATCCGCGACGGCCTGCGGCTGCGCGACGAGTTGCGCGGCGAGGGCAAGGAGGCCGCCTTCTCCGCCGTCGGCCGCAAGGGCGTCTCGGCGCTGACCTTCCGCAAGGAGGACGTGCGCAGCTCCTACACCGGCTTCACCGACCGCCCCGGCTTCGCCAACGCGCGCGAGATCGGCGAGGAGCTGACCGCGCGCTACGTCGACGAGGAGCTCGACCGGGTCGAGCTGGTCTACAACCGCTACGTCTCGCCGCTGACCCAGCACGTCTGGCGGCAGACGCTGCTGCCGCTGCAGCAGGCCGACGTGATCGGCGCCGGGGTCGAGGAGGAGGAAGCCGACGCCGAGGAGACCGAGATCGAGAAGGCCCACAGCCGGGCGCTGTGGGAGTACGAGCCCGAGGCGGAGGAGCTGCTGGCCCAACTTATCCCGGAGTACGTGAACATCTCGGTCTACCGGGCGCTGCTCGAGTCCGCCGCCTCGGAGCTGGGGGCGCGGATGACCGCGATGCGCAACGCCGCCGAGAACGCGGAGACGATGATGGACGACCTGACCCTGGAGATGAACCGGGCCAGGCAGGCCGAGATCACGCAGGAGATCCTCGAGGTAGTCGCCGGCGCCGAGGCGCTCGGCTAGGTCCCGGCAAACTTCACCAGAGACGAGAAAAGGAACCAATGGCTGACACGAACGGAACGAATGTGGGACGGGTCGAGCAGGTGACCGGCGTCGTCGTCGACGCGGTCTTCCCCGGCAAGCTGCCGGAGATCTACTCGGCGGTGAAGATCGAGATGGCCGGCGACGAGGACCGCGAGGCGAGCGAGCTGGTCTGCGAGGTCCAGCAGCACCTCGGCGACGACCGCGTGCGCACGGTGGCGATGGACGCCACCGACGGCCTCCAGCGCGGCGACAAGGTGATCGACACCGGCGGCCCGATCACGGTCCCGGTCGGCGACGCAACCCTGGGCCGGATCTTCAACCTGCTCGGCGAGCCGATCGACAACGGCCCCGAGGTGAAGACCGAGGAGCGCTGGCCGATCCACCGCCCCGCCCCGCAGGCCTCCGACCTGGCGCCGACCCAGGAGATCCTCGAGACGGGGATCAAGGTGATCGACCTGCTCGCCCCCTACGCGAAGGGCGGCAAGGTCGGGCTGTTCGGCGGCGCCGGGGTCGGCAAGACCGTGCTGATCCAGGAGCTGATCCGCTCGATCGCCGAGGAGCACGAGGGCCTCTCCGCCTTCTGCGGCGTCGGCGAGCGCTCGCGCGAGGGCAACGACCTCTGGCTCGAGATGAAAGAGTCGGGCGTGATCGACAAAACGATGCTGGTCTTCGGCCAGATGAACGAGCCGCCGGGCGCCCGCCTGCGGGTCGCCCTCTCGGGCCTGACGATGGCCGAGTACTACCGCGAGCAGGGCGGCCAGGACGTGCTGCTGTTCATCGACAACATCTTCCGCTTCGTCCAGGCGGGCTCCGAGGTCTCGGCGCTGCTCGGCCGGATGCCCTCCGCGGTCGGCTACCAGCCGACCCTGGAGACCGAGATGGGTGGCCTGCAGGAGCGGATCACCTCGACCGACCGCGGCTCGGTCACCTCGGTGCAGGCGGTCTACGTCCCCGCCGACGACTTCACCGACCCGGCCCCGGCCTCGGTCTTCGCCCACCTCAACGCCACCACGGCGCTCTCGCGGGCGATCTCCGAGAAAGGGATCTACCCGGCGGTCGACCCGCTCGACTCGACCTCGACGATCCTCAAGCCCGACGTCGTCGGCGAGGAGCACTACCGCACGGCGACCGACGTGCAGGAGGTTCTGCAGCGCTACAAGGAGCTGCAGGACATCATCGCGATCCTCGGCATCGACGAGCTCTCCGACGAGGACAAGCAGACGGTCTCGCGGGCGCGCAAGATCGAGCGCTTCCTCAGCCAGCCGTTCTTCGTCGCCGAGCAGTTCACCGGCCGCACCGGCGAGTTCGTGCCGGTCGCGGAGACCGTGCGCGGCTTCCGCGAGATCCTCGACGGCGAGCACGACGACCTGCCCGAGGGCGCCTTCTACATGCAGGGCGGGATCGACCAGGTCACCGAGAACGCCGGCTCGGCGGCGACCGCGTAGATGATGAATACCACGACCCCGCACACCTGGATGACGCGCCCCCAGGCGCACACGGCCATGGCAGCCACCATCTAGGACGCGGATGGCGGGCGAGAGCAAATTCGAGGTCGAGGTCCTCACCCCGGAGGGGGAGGTCTTCAGCGGCGAGGTGCGCCAGGTCTCGACCCGCACCGCGGTCGGCGAGATCGGCATCCTCGCCAACCACGCGCCGCTGCTGGCGGCGCTGCGGCCGGCCGAGCTGCGCCTGCACCGCGACGGCGACGAGACCGTGCGCTACGCCCAGGCGCACGGCTGGCTGCAGGTCTTCGGCAACCACGCCCGGCTGCTGGTCGAGGAGGCGCTCAGCCCCGAGGAGCTCGACGCCGGCACGCTCAAGGACCAGCTCGCCGACGCCGAGCAGCGCCTCTCCGAGGCCGAGGACGGCAGCGGCGAGCAGCGCCGGGCGCAGAAAGACCGCGACCGAGCCGAAGCGTTTCTCGCGATCGCGCAGGGGTGAGGCGGGTCAGGCGCCCCTGCCGGAGGATGAGGGTCGGGTGCCCCTCCCCCGGAGGCCGTCGCGCAGCTGATTGTCTGCGCCAATTCGCGTTGTCTCCCCCTGGGCCTCCGTGGGAGGGGCCCCCGATCCCCGGGGGGG
>JBBDTK010000033.1:2967-10420 GCA_040904405.1 Solirubrobacterales bacterium
CAGTTACCCGGCTATATGGCGGGTAACTGCACTCTCGACCATGGGCCCATGAGCGAGGAGCTTGTGGGGCTGGCCACGCGGTTGGTCGGGTACGACACCTCGGCGCCGGACGGGGTTCTGGAAGCTGCCGGGTTCGTCGAGGGGTGGCTGGAAGCACGGGGGATCGCGGTGGCGACCGAAGAGGTGCGGGGGCTGCCGGTGCTGAAGGCCGAGGTGGGCCCCGCGGACGCGCCTACGGTGGTGTTGCACGGGCACCTCGATGTGGTGCCGGGGCATGCCGAGCAGTTCGAGCCGCGGCTCGAGGGCGAGCGGCTGTACGGGCGCGGGGCCTACGACATGAAGGGGGCGCTGGCGGCGATGCTGCTGACCTTCGCCGCGATGCGCGAGCAGGACGGGGTGCGGGTGCGGCTGGGGGTGGTCGGCGACGAGGAGTCCGAGGAGGAGGCCGAACGCGGCAGCGACCACCTGGTCGACGGCGGCTTCCTCGGCGACTTCGCGATCACCGGCGAGCCGACCGATCTGCAGATCGGGGTCGAGGCGAAGGGGGTGCTGGCGCTGCGGGTCGAGGTCAGCGGCGTCGCCGCCCACGGGGCGACGCCCTGGCTGGGCGACAACGCGGTGCTGAAGGCGCACGACGTTTTCCGCAGCATCGAGTCGCTACCGTTCGCACGGCACAGCTCGGAGCTGTTCGACCGCCCCTCGATCAACCTCGGCCGGATCCTGGGCGGCGACGCGCTGAACAAGGTGCCCGACCGATGCGCGATCGACGTCGACATCCGCTACCTGCCCGACCAGGACCCGGCCGCCGTGCTGGAGCAGGTCCGGGGCATCCCCGACGCCGAGGTGACGGCGCTGTTCACACGGCCGCCGGCGGTGGTCGACCGCGACTCGCCCTTCGTGCGCGGGCTGCGCGAGGCTGTCTCCGCCCACAACGAGGGCGAGCCGATGAGCGTCGGCCGCGACGGCGCCTCCGACGCGGTCTCCTTCCTGCGGGTGGGGGTGCCGGCGGTCGAGTTCGGCCCCAGCGGCGAAGGCCACCACGGCCCCGGCGAGTGGGTCTCCGTGCCCTCGCTCGAGGCCTACCGGCAGACGCTGGAGGCCTTCCTGCGGTCGCTTCCGCAACGGCTCGCGGAGTGAGGGCGGAGCGGTGATCGAGGAGCCGTTCAAGAAGCCCCCTCCGTCGGGCGACCACGAGCCGCCGCCCAAGCCGAAGGCCTACTGGTGGCGTTTCCTGCTGGCCTCGTTCCTGATCGTCTTCGCCACCGCGGGCGCGGTCTCGGCAAGCGGCCTGATCTACATCGAGAGCATCGCCAACGAGCTGGCGCACAACAACGTGCTGAAGGACAAGGTCGACCGCTTCCTGCAGACGACCAGCGGCGGCGAGGCGCAGAACATCCTCATCCTCGGCTCCGACAAGCGCGCCAGCGAAGCCGAAGACCCCGGCCGCTCGGACACGGCGATGCTGCTGCGGCTCGACCCCGACAACGAAGCGATCGCGCTGATGTCGATCCCGCGCGACCTCAAGGTCGAGATCCCCGGCGTCGGCGCCGACAAGTTCTCATCCGCCTTCGCCTACGGCGGACCGAAGCTGACCCTGCAGGTGGTCAAGGAACTGACCGGGCTGCAGATCAACCACATCGTCAACGTCGACTACCTCGGCTTCGTCCGCGCCGTCTACGCGATCGGCTGCGTCTACGTCGACATCGACCGCCGCTACTACCACTCCAACGAGGGCGTGCCGGCGGACGAACAGTACTCGGAGATCAACGTGCAGCCGGGCTACCAGCTGATCTGCGGCAAGCGCGCCCTGGAGTACGTGCGCTACCGCCACACCGACACCGACATCGTCCGCGCCGCCCGCCAGCAGGACTTCCTCAGCGCCGCCCGCCAGCGGGTGCCGATCGCCGACCTCGTGCTCGGCCGCAACGACCTGATCGAGATCTTCACCCAGTACACGACCTCCGACATCAGCGACAAGGAGACGATGCTGCAGGTGCTGAAACTGTTCGTCGCCTCGCGCAACGCGGCGATCAACGAGGTCGACTTCCCGGCCGAACTGAGCCCCAGCTATGTCTACGCCTCGCAGGCGGCGGTCGACGAAGCGGTCGACCGCTTCCTCGGGATCGAAGACAGCGGCGGGCCGCGCGGCTCGCTGGACAGAGCCGAATCGAGGGGCGAGAAGAGGGCGAAGAAGAAGCAGCAGCGGGCGAAGGCGGGGAAGAAGAAACAGCGGAAGCTGAAGACCAAGCCGCCCGGCAGCGACGGGCTGGTGGCGGCGGGCGAAGCGGGCCAGGAGGAGGCGAAGATCGTCGCCCGCAAGGTCGGCAGCGGCTTCCCGGTCTTCTACCCGACCCGGCTGCCGGCCGGCGCCGCCTACGAGGAAAGCAATCCCTACCTGAAGATCCAGGACCCCCGCGTCTACCACTTCAAGGACACCGGCGGCGACCGCCACGGCGCCTACCGCATGGTGGTGCAGCTGAACCTGCCCGACGGCAGCCACTACTTCGGCGTGCAGGGGATCCAGGGCTGGAGCGACCCACCGCTGCTCAGCGGGCCCAGCATCACGCAGACGATCCGCGGCCGCGAGTACGAGATCTTCCTCGACGGCGACCGGGTCAAGCTGGTCGCCTGGCATCGCGGCGAGCACACCTACTGGGTCGCGAACAGCCTGCTGCGGGTGCTGACCAACGATCAGATGATCGGCATCGCCCGATCGGCGAAGGTGAAGATTCCGAACGCAAAGCCGAAGAGACGAAACGGAGGGGGAGCGCTTTGAGCGAGGGCAAGGAGACGATCGGGGTGGTCGGCGCCGGCTGGGTGGGGCTGGTGACGGCGAGCTGCTTCGCCGACCTCGGCCACCGGGTGGTGGCGCGCGACATCGTCGCCGAGAAGGTTGCGTCGCTCTCGCGCGGCGAGACGACGATCCACGAGCCGGGCCTCGACGACCTCCTCGCCCGCAACTCCGAGCGGCTCACCTTCACCACCGAGATGGACGAGCTGCTGGATGCCGCCCGGCTGCTCTTCGTCTGCGTCGACACGCCGCCGACCCGTTCCGGCGACGCCGACCTCTCGCGGGTTCGCTCAGTTGTCGATGAGCTGCCCGCCGAGAGCGACCACGTCCTGGTCATGAAGAGCACCGTGCCCGCCGGCACCGGAGCGGCGATCCGGCGCGACGTGCCGGGCCTCTCCTACGTCTCCTGCCCCGAGTTCCTCAAGGAGGGCTCGGCGGTGGCCGACTTCATGCACCCCGACCGGGTCGTGATCGGCGCCGACGCCGGCGACGAGGCCGCCGGCGACGCCCTCGCGGCGCTGTACGAGCCGCTGGGCGGCGAGCAGGTGCGCACCGACGTCGCCAGCGCCGAGATGATCAAGCTCGCCTCCAACGCCTTCCTGGCGACCAAGATCTCCTTCGTCAACGAGATCGCCAACGTCTGCGAGGAGGTCGGCGCCGACGTCGGCGAGGTCGCCCGCGGCATGGGACTCGACCAGCGCATCGGCCCCGCCTTCCTCCGCGCCGGGATCGGCTGGGGGGGCAGCTGCTTCGGCAAGGACACGATCGCGCTCAAGAAGCTGGCCGGCAACAGCGGCTACCACTTCCAGCTGCTGAGCGCGGTGATCGACGTGAACGAGCTGCAGAAGCGGCGGGTCGTCCAGAAGCTGAAGGGGCGCCTCGACTCGCTCGCCGGACGGCGGGTGGCGCTGCTCGGCCTCGCCTTCAAGCCCGACACCGACGACATGCGCGACGCGGCGAGCCTGGTCCTGGCAGCGCGGTTGCAGGGCGAGGGGGCCGACGTCGTCGCTTACGACCCGGTGGCCGGCGACAAGGCGCGTGAGCTGCTCGACGGGGTCGAGCTGCGCGACTCGGCCCTGGCGGCGCTGGAGGGCGCCGACGCGGCCGTGCTGGTCACCGAGTGGGGCGAGTTCGCCGAGCTCGACTGGACGGTGGCGGCAGAGCGGATGGCGCGGCCGCTGCTGGTCGACGGCCGCAACTTCCTCGACCCGGATCGGCTCATAGCGGCTGGTTTCGAGTACGAGGGCATCGGCCGCCAGAGTGCGGATGACCGGCGCAGCTCGGCGTCTACCGGTCGCTCGCGTGCAGAGCACGCCCCGTGACGCACGTGACCCGCGCATATCGGCGTCCTCGCTCGCTCGCGTGCAGAGCACGCCACGCTCACTGCGTCCTTAATCTGCTTGGTCACGTGCGCCACGGGGTCTAGGAATGCAGGCGATCGTGTTGGTGGGGGGGGAAGGCACTCGGTTGAAGCCGCTGACCGATGCGATTCCGAAGCCGGCACTTACGCTGGTCGACCGGCCCTTACTCGTCTACATGATCGAGTGGCTGGCCGGCCACGGCGTGGACGAGGTGGTGCTCGCCTGCGGCTTCCTGCCGCAGGCGCTGCGCGAGGCGCTGGCCGGCGAGGAGGAGCGCGCCGGGGTCTCGATCCGCTACCTGGTCGAGCCCGAGCCGCTCGGCACCGCCGGCGCGATCCGCTTCGCCGCCGACCAGCTCGGCGAGGAGCTGGACGACCGCTTCCTCGCCCTCAACGGCGACGTGCTCACCGACCTCGACCTGAGTGCCCTGTTGGAAGCCCACGCGAAGCGCGCTGCGCGGGCGACGATCGCGCTGCACGCGGTCGAGGACTCCTCCGCCTACGGGCTGGTCCGCAGCGATGAGGAAGGCGAGGTGCTGGAGTTCGCCGAGAAGACCGGCGAGGCGGTTGCGGGCGAGGTCAACGCCGGCATGTACGTGCTGGAGCGCTCGGTCCTCGACCTGATCCCGCCCGTGGGCAAGATCTCGATCGAGCGCAGCATTTTCCCGGCCATGGTGGGGAAAAAGCTGCGATCGCTGGCGCTCGACGGCTACTGGATGGACATCGGCACCCCGCAGCGCTACCTGCAGGCGAGCTGGGACATCCTCGAGCGACGGGTCAGGACCCGGGTCGAGCCGACCGGCGAGGGGCTGCTGGTCGACGCGAGCGCCGAGGTCGACCCGGGCGCGACGGTCGGGCCGCGGGCCGTGGTCGGGCCCGGCTGCCGGCTCGCCGCCGGCGCCGCGGTCCGCGACTCTGTCCTGCTCGAAGGCTGCTCGGTCGGCGAGGGCGCCACCGTGGCCGGCTCGATCCTGGCCCCGGGAGCGACGGTCGAGGCCGGCGCCGAGCTGCGCGACGCGGTCGCCGCCCCAGGTGAAAGGCTGCCCGGCTGATGCTCGAAGACGTCCTCGCCATTCCCGATCACCTGCGCGACGCGCTCTGGCGGGTCGAGTCGGCCCAGCTGGCGCCGGTCGATTCGGCCGGTCTGCTGCTCTGCGGCATGGGCGGCTCGGCGATCGGCGGCGACCTCGCCGAGGCGGCTCTCGGCCCGCGGCAGAGCGGGCCGATGCTGACCGTGCGCGGCTACGAGCTGCCGGCCTGGGCGACCGACGAGTGGCTCGTCTTCGGCTGCAGCTATTCGGGCGGGACCGAGGAGGCGATCGCCTGCTTCGAGGCCGCCGGTGAGCTCGGCGCCCGGCGCGTCTTCGCCGGCACCGGTGGGCCGATGGCGGAGGCGGCGCGGGCGGCGGGCGAGCCGGTGATCGGCCTGCCCGGCCTGCTGCCGGCGCCCCGCACCGCGGTCGCGTACGTGCTGGTCTGCGCGCTCGAGGTCGCCGCGGCGGCCGGGATCGCGCCGCGGCTCGGCGAGGAGATCGAGGCGGCGGCGGCCGCACTCGAGGGCGGCCGCGAGCGGCTGCAGGCGCTCGCGGCCGAGCTCGGCGGCGCGCTCGGCCCGGCCTTCCCGGTGGTCTACGGCGGCGGCCCGACCGTCGCCGCGGCGCGGCGCTGGAAGACCCAGATCAACGAGAACGCGAAGCTGCCGGCCTTCTTCTCGGAGCTGCCCGAGGCCGACCACAACGAGATCTGCGGCTGGGACGGGGACGTCGTCGAAGGGCGGCTGGCGGCGCTGATGCTCGAGGACCGCGATCAGCACCCGCGGGTGCGCCGCCGCTTCGAGCTGACCGCGGCCGAGCTCGAGCGGCAGGGCTCGACCGCGATCCGGATCGAGACCGCCGGCGAGAGCCGGCTCGAGCGCTTGCTCTGGGCGGTGATGCTGGGCGATCTGGTCTCGCTGGAGCTGGCCGCGGCGCGCGGCGTCGAGCCGCTGCCGGTCGAGCCGATCGACCGGCTCAAGGCCGCGCTCGGCGACGCCTGAGCGGCGAGCCGGAGCGACCTGCCGCATCTCCGTATCCTTGCTCCGGGTCCCAATAGACGAAAGGAATCGATGGCAACCGCCACCGCCAACCACAAAGTCGCCGACATCGGCCTCGCCGATTTCGGGCGCAAGGAGATCGACCTCGCCGAGGTGGAGATGCCCGGCCTGATGCAGACCCGTGAGGAGTTCGCGGCCGCACAGCCGCTGAAGGGGGCGCGGATCACCGGCTCGCTGCACATGACGGTGCAGACCGCCGTGCTGATCGAGACCCTGATCGCCCTCGGCGCCGAGGTCCGCTGGGCCAGCTGCAACATCTTCTCCACGCAGGACCACGCCGCCGCCGCGATCGCCGCCGCCGGCATCCCCGTCTTCGCCTGGGAAGGGGAGACCCTCGAGGAGTACTGGTGGTGCACCGAGCAGGCCCTGCTCTGGCCCGACGGCGAGGGCCCGAACATGATCCTCGACGACGGCGGCGACGCCACCCTGCTCGTCCACAAAGGGGTCGAGTTCGAGCAGGCGGGCGCCGTGCCCGACCCCGCCTCGGCCGACTCGGAGGAGCTCCGGGTCGTGCTCGAGACCCTGCAGCGCTCGCTCGAATCCGACCCGCAGCGCTGGACCCGGATCGCGGCGGGGATCAAGGGGGTCACCGAGGAGACGACCACCGGCGTGCACCGTCTCTACCAGCTGGCCGAGACCGGCGACCTGCTCTTCCCGGCGATCAACGTCAACGACTCGGTCACCAAGTCGAAGTTCGACAACCTCTACGGCTGCCGTCACTCGCTGATCGACGGGATCAACCGAGCCACCGACGTGATGATCGGTGGCAAGGTCGCCGTGATCTGTGGCTACGGCGACGTCGGCAAGGGCTGCGCCGAGTCGCTGCGCGGCCAGGGCGCCCGCGTGATCGTCACCGAGATCGACCCGATCTGCGCCCTGCAGGCGGCGATGGAGGGCTACGAGGTGCGGACGCTCGAGAGCGTCGTCGAGACCGCTGACATCTTCATCACCGCCACCGGCAACAAGGACATCGTCAGCGCCGAGCAGATGGCGCGGATGAAGCACAACGCGATCGTCGGCAACATCGGCCACTTCGACAACGAGATCGACGTCGCCGGGCTCGAAGCGTCTGCCGCCGAGAGGGTCAATATCAAGCCGCAGGTCGACGCGTGGCGCTTCCCCGACGGCCACTCGATCATCCTGCTCTCCGAGGGTCGCCTGCTCAACCTCGGCAACGCGACCGGGCACCCGAGCTTCGTGATGTCGAACT
>JBBDTK010000034.1:0-3573 GCA_040904405.1 Solirubrobacterales bacterium
GAGCGCCTCGGCGGCGGCGCGGATCGCGACGATCTCGGCGTGCGCGGTCGGGTCGCGGCGCAGCTCGCGCTCGTTGCCGGCGGCGGCGAGCGGCTCGCCGTCGCGGGCGACCACGGCTCCGATCGGCACGTCGCCGTGCGCCTCCGCCTCGCGGGCGCGCTCGATCGCGAGGCCCATCAGGCGGGCCTGCTCCTCGCTGGCGGCGGCTTCCGGCATCGGCCGAAAGTATCGTGGCCCCGACAACTTCCCCGGCGGGCCGGTGTTAGATCGATTGCTCGCAACGGAGCAGGGGCTTCGCGAGCAGGTACCGACAAATGACCCGAACCCTTCCAATCCTCGCTGCCCTCGCGCTGCTCGCGGCGATCGCCGCGCCCCCGCCGGCCACGGCGGCGATCGGGCTCTCGCAGGCCCGCGGGTTCGTCCCGCGCCAGGTCGTGCTCAAGCTCGAGCGGCAGCGTCACGGGCGCGCGGTCGAGCTGCCGCCCGGCGTCGGCGTGCGCGGCGCCGTCGCCGCGCTGCGCGACCGCGCCGACGTCTCCTATGCCGCTCCCAACTACATCGCCACCGCCTCGGCGAAGAAGACGCCGCCGCTGCCCGCCTCGGGGATCGCCAACGACCCGGGACCGCTCTCCAAACCGCCCGGGCCGGCCGGCGGCTGGGTCGCGCTGCAGTGGAACCTGCTGCCCTGGGAGGGGAGCGCCAGCGCCGTGCTTCCCACCTCCCCCGGCGGCATCGACGCGATCGGCGCCTGGCGCAACCTGATCGCGGCGAAGCGGCGCGGCGCCCACGGGACCGTCGTCGCCGTGCTCGACACCGGCATCGCCTACCGCTCCTGGGGACGGCGCTTCCGGCGCAGCCCCGACTTCACCTCCGGCCAGTTCGTCAGGGGCTATGACTTCGTCGACGACGACAGGCTGCCGCTCGACCACAACGGCCACGGCACCCACGTCGCCGGCACGATCGCCCAGAAGACCAACAACGGAGTCGGCCTGGTCGGGATCGCCTACCGTGCCAAGCTGATGCCGGTTCGCGTCCTCGACCGCCACGGCAGCGGCCAGGCCGACGACATCGCCCGCGGCATCCGCTTCGCCGTCGACCGCGGCGCCGACGTGATCAACATGAGCTTCAACTTCGGCTGCGGCAAGAGCGTGCCGGGGATCAACCAGGAGCTGCGCCGCGCCTACCGCAAGGGGGTCGTCACCGTGGCCTCGATCGGCAACCTGGGCTCGGAGGCCTGCGTCTCGCCGCCGGCGACCGCGCCGCGCACGATCGGCGTCGGCGGCAGCACCGAGGGCGGCTGCCTCGGCAGCTACTCGGTGCTTCCCGGCGACGGGACCGATCTGCTCGCGCCCGGTGGCGGGCCGCCGACCCCCGGCTGCGCCTCGGTCTCTTCCCGGCCGATCTTCCAGGTGACGCTGCGCGGCGGCAACCCGCGCCTCTTCGGCGAGCCCGGCAGCTACGTCGGCACCTCGATGGCGGCCGCTCACGTCTCCGGCGTCGCCGCGATGGTCCTCGCCAGCGGCGTGCTCCCGAAGCGGGCCACGCATCGCGGCCTGGTCAACCGGGTGACCAGGCGCCTGCGCAAGACCGCCCGCAGCCTCGGCCTCCCGGCCAGCCGCCAGGGCGCCGGCCTGATCGACGCCCGCCGAGCAACCGACCCGAACATCTAAGGGCTCGCATGCGAATTAGTGGCGGAATTTGACGAGTGGCTGGGCGTGACTGACGTCGCACGTGGGATGAGTCGATGCTGGAGCATCGGCGATTCCCGCGGGTGGCGTCAGGCGCGTCCAGACGCCGTCAAAGCCGTCAGTAATTCGTATGCGAGCCCTAACGCCGGTGGGTACCGCGTAGACGGATGGCTCGAATTACCGTGCGGGTGCGGGAATTCGAGTTATTCGTCTACGTGGTACGGACGATGATCACGCTGCAACTTGCGTGATGCGAAACGTTGTTGGGAACGCTGCCGAGCAGGAAGCGGCGCGCCCCGGTCATGCCCTTGTTGCCGACGACGATCAGGTCGGCATCGGTCTCGTCGGCGACCTCGAGGATCGCCTCGGCGGGATTGGCCTCGACCGGGTGGGTCTGCACCTCGACCCCGGCCTTCTTCGCCTCGGCGGCGGCGGCGTCGAGCACCAGGTTGACGTCCTCGCGCGGCCCGATCTCATGCTGGACGTCTGCGGGGGCGCCCTCCTGCTCGCCCTGAAGGCGGCGTTTGGAGACCGGCTCGTAGGCACTGACGATGTTCAGGCTGGCCCCGGCGAGCTTGGCCAGGTCGACCGCCTGCCGGACCGCCTCGGCGGCGGTCTCCGACCCATCGGTGCCAACCACGATGCGCTTGAACACGCGCCGATACTAACGCGCCGCGCCGAAGCAATCGCTCAACGCCGCGTCATGCCGCCCTCGCGAGCCGGCAACCCGCGGAAGCCGTCGCCGAGGATCTCGGTTGGGGTGGTTGCGAGACGCACGATGGCAATTGCCATCGATGCAACCAGGCAGACGACCAAGACCGCCATTCCGGCTTTCCAGAGGAGGGGCATCGACGGAAGATAGTCTTCAATCCATGGAGAGAGTGGCCGACGGGGTCTGGCTGCTGCGCGGCGATCTGCGCAAGGGGATGAACATCTTCTTCATCGAGGAGGAGGGCGGCGGCGTGGTCCAGTTCGACGCCGGCAGCAGGGCGATGACGAAGCGGGCGCGGGCGGCCGCTGAGGAGCTCGGCGGGCTGAATCGCGTCGTGCTCGGCCACGCCCACGCCGACCACCGTGGCACCGCCCCCTACCTGGACGCGCCGGTCCTCTGCCACGCCGACGAAGTCGCCGACGCCGAAAGCGACGCCTCGCTCGCTTCCTACTTCGACCTGGCGCAGCTGCCGGTGGCGCCGGTGCGCTGGATCTACCCCTTCCTGCTGCGGCGCTGGGACGGCGGTGCGGTGCGGATCGACGGTACCGTCGCCGAGGGCGACGAGGTGGCCGGCTTCCGCGTCGTCCACTTCCCCGGCCACGCCCCCGGGCTGATCGGCCTCTGGCGCGAGAGCGACCGGGTGGCGCTGGTCAGCGATGTCGTCTACCTGGTCGACTCGGCGCGACTCAAACCGCTGCCCGAGGGGGAGGCCAGCGTCCCGCACCCCGCCTGGGCCTGGGATCACGCCAGGGCGAGGGAATCGGTGCGCAAGCTGGCCACGCTCGATCCGGCGGTGGTCGGCGCCGGGCACGGCGAGCCGCTCCGGGGCGCGAGCCTGCGGGCGACGCTGGAGCGCGCCGCCGAGAAGCTCTGAAGGTCGCTGCGCCGCGGATGGCGGCTGACATAGGTTGCCCTCTCTGATGATCGGGACCTACGCCTCGGCGGCTCTGATCTGCGCGGCCTCGCTTCTCGCCGGCCGCGCCCTGCTCCGCCTCGCCGGCCGCAGCGGCTGGAGTTGGCTGGAGCCGGCCGCGGGCTTCGGCGCGGTCCTGACCGTCACCGGCGTCCTCGCCCGTGCGCCCGGCCACGGCGCCTCGGCGACGCTGGGCCTCGTCCTGCTCCTCGCCGCGGCGGCCGCCGTGATCGCGGCGCGGCGCGGCAACCGTCCTTCAT
>JBBDTK010000034.1:3583-52615 GCA_040904405.1 Solirubrobacterales bacterium
GCATTTTCCGGTCCAGGGGCCGGAAAATGCTGCGATGAGCCGGAGCAGCGCGCTGCGAGAGGCGCTGCCGGTGGCGATCGCGGTGACACTGGTGCTCTCGATCCCCTTCGCGATGTCCGCCCGCTGGGGCCTGCTCGGGGTCGGCCTCAACAACGACCTCGGCCTGCACCTGGCCTGGGCGGAGTGGCTGCGCAGCGGCGCCGGCCCGGTCCCCGAGGTCGGCTACCCGCTCGGCCCGCACGGCCTGGCGGTGGCGATCGCGGCGCTGCCCGGGATCGGCCTCGGCCAGGCCTTCGTCGGCGAGGTCCTGGCGATCGGCGTGCTGACCGGGTTGACCGCGCTGGCCGCCCTGCCCGGCCTCGGCCCGGGCCGACGCCTGCTCGCGGCAACGATGGTCGCCGTCCCCTACCTGGCCGTCTCCTACTACGCCCAGGGCGCCTTCAAGGAGACCGCCGAGGCGCTCTTCGTCCTCGCCGTCGCCGCCGGCCTCTTCGTCATCGACCGCGGGCGCGGCGCACCGCCGGCCTCTGCGCTGGGCTGGGTGGGCCTCGCGCTTCCGTGGCTGGCGATTCTCGGCGGCGTCTTCTTCGCCTACAGCTTCGCCGGCCTCGCCTGGCCGCTGGCGATCCTCGCCCTCTGGAGCCTCACGCGGCCGGCCGTGCGGCGGGCCCTCGGCCCGCGTTCGCTGCTGCGCTTCCTGCTGCGACCGCTGACCCTGGCGGCGCTGGCGCTGCTGGCCACGGCCGGCGTCGCCGTCACCCTGGTCGGGCCGTTCGGCTTCCTCGACACCTTCAGCAAGGTCGCCGGCGCCGACACCTACGGCCCGGTCTCGCCGCTCGAGGCGCTCGGCGTCTGGCCGGCGAGCAACTACCGGCTCGACGCGCCCGGCGGCGCCCAGGTGGCCGGGCTCGCCGGGGCGGTCGGCGTACTCGCCATGCTCGCCGGCACGGTCTGGTGGCTGCGACGACGCGAGCTCGCGGTGCCGCTCGGGTTGCTCGCCTGCCTGCTCCTCTACCTCGCCGCCCTGCCCACCAGCGGCTACTACTCGCAGGCCAAGGCGCTGATGATCGCCGCCCCGCTGGCGATGCTGGTCGCGATCCGCCCGCTGCTGGCCGAGTTCGGCCCGCGCGTTCGCCCTTCGTCGTCCCCAGCCCGGCAAAAGGCGAACGCGCCCTGGGCGCGACTCGGCTGGAGCGCGCTGGCGGTCGCCTTCGTCGGCGGCGCCGCCTACTCGAGCCTGCTGGTGCTGCGCGACGCCCCGGTCGGACCCCCCGGGCGCGGCGCCGAGCTGCGGGCCTTGATGCCGGTCCTGCGCGGCCAGCCGGTCCTCTACGCCGGCCAGGATCGCTACGCCGCCTACGCGCTCTCCGGCGCCGACGCCCACGTGCCGCTGGTCGAGTTCCCCGACGCGGAAGTCGAGGAGAGCCCGGAGAAGCCCTTCGACACCGGCGACGCCTACAGCCCGATCGACTTCGACTCCTTCTCGCGCGGGACGCTCGACCGCTTCCCCTACGTGATTGTCGGCCGTGCCGCCTGGAACAGCGCCGCCCCGCCCAACTTCAAGCGGATCGCCGCCACCCCCTCGTTCCTGCTCTTCGAACGGACCGGGGAGACACCGGAGGACCGCCACGTGCTGCTCGAGGGGACCGACGCCGGCGCCCACGCCGGCTGCGCGGCGCCGGAGATCCGCATCCTGCTCTCCAGCCCGGGCCGGGCGACGCTCTTCCCCGACGTCGCGGTCGGGCCCAAGGTCGCCTGGGACCACGGCGGTGAGCTGCGCACGGGGGAGAGCACCGCGCAGGCGATCGAGCTGCCCGCCGGCCGCTGGCGCCTCTCGCTGCAGTACTTCTCCCCCTTCCCGCTGACCGTGAGCGCGCCGGGTTTCCGCGAGGAGCTGGTGCCGGCGCTCGACGGCCAGCGCCCGAACACGATCAGCCTCGCCAACAACGGCCAGTTCTGGCCGGCGGGGACCTACCCCGGCGACGGCGGGCGCGTGCGCTTCACCGTCACTGCCTCCGACCCGACCCTCCTGCAGCGCCTCAGCGGTTACGACGACAGGGCCCACGTCGGCAACCTCGTGGCCGTCCGCGCCGGCCCCCGCCGCACCGTGCCTCTGAGCAACGCCTGCGACTCGTGGATAGACCACTACGAATCAGCAGATGGACCCTGAGCCGATCCCGGTAGGGGTGGAACGTCTGTGCTTTTTTCGAATAGCGATCCTCGGACGGCAATCCACTGCCTTCGCGAAAAGTCAAGCCGGGATCGGCCGTCAGGTTGCCCTTGCGGCAATCCTGTCCGGAGGCACTCGCACCACGTCGTAAACCGCGCCGGTCTTCTCCAACCCGTCGATGACCAGCGCCGAGACATCGAGCTGCCAGCGGCCGAGGCCGTGGGTGGCGGAGGTCGGGAAGGCGTGGTGGTTGTTGTGCCAGGCCTCGCCCAGAGTCGGGACCGCGATCAGGGCCAGGTTGCGTGACTCGTCGCCGGTCTCGTAGTCGCGCTTGCCGAAGACGTGGCAGAGCGAGTTGATGCTGTAGGTGAAGTGGTGGAGGACGAAGACGCGGACCAGGCCGCCCCAGAGCAGGCCGGTGAGCGCGGCGAAGATCGTGCCGCCGATCACCCAGCCGAGCGCGAACGGAAGCAGCAGGCCGAGGATCGCCCAGTAGATGAAGGTGCGGTCGACCCAGGAGACGATCGGGTCCTTGAGCAGGTCGGGCGCGAAGCGCTCCTTGCTGCCGCGCTGGGTGTGGATGAAGAGCCAGCCCATGTGGGCATGGAAGAGGCCGCGCAGGGCGCCGGACCAGCCGTGGCCGTGGTCGACGTGGGGGCTGTGCGGGTCGCCCACTTCGTCGGAGAAGGAGTGGTGCTTGCGGTGGTCGGCGACCCAGGAGATCACCGGCCCCTCGATCGCCGCCGAGCCGAGGATCGCCAGCAGCCGGTGCAGCCACGGCTTGGCTTTGAACGAGCGGTGGGTGAGGTGGCGGTGGAATCCGACCGTGATCCCGAGCCCGGTGAGGAGGTAGAAGCCGACGAAGAGGAAGACGTCACTCAGGTGCAGCGCGCTGCCCCAGACCTGCCAGCCAGCGATGCCGAGCGCCAGAAACGGGACCAGCGTGACCAGGCCGGTGATGATGCGGTCGCGCGTCTCGTTGGCGACCGGCTGGATGTCGGATGGGAGGGGCCCCGCTTCTGCTGCCATGCAACTCGCAATCATAGGGGCCGCCGCGGTTCCCCACTTCGGGATGCCTAACTCGAAACGGAGGTCGCACTCCCGTGACACTGCAATTAGGGTTTCTGCGATGCCCTTTGCCCGTACCGAGCTTCTGCGCCGCGAGATCGAGAAGCGGATTCCCGAGCGACCCTTCGCCGTCGAGTTCTGGGACGGGGCGCGGCTGCCGGCCACCGGCGGCAGCGGGCCTACCTTCTACGTGCGCTCGCCGCGTGCCGCCGCCCACGCCCTGCTCGCCCCCGGCCAGCTCGGACTGGGCCGCGCCTACGTCAGCGGCGAGATCGAGGTCGACGACCTCGACGCGGTCATCGAGCTGCTCGACGGCTGGCAGCCGCCGCTGCTCGAGGGCGCCGACAAGCGGCGCCTGTTGCTCGGCGCGATCCGCGCCGCCGGCATCCAGCGGCCGCCGCGCCGGCCCGCCGCCGAGCTGCGCCCCAGCGGCCGCCGCCACAGCAAGGTGCGCGACGCCGAGGCGGTGCGCCACCACTACGACGTCTCCAACGAGTTCTTCTCGCTCTTCCTCGACGAGTCGACGACCTACAGCTGCGCGATCTTCTCGCGCGGGGCGGAGACGCTGGAGGCGGCGCAGGAGGAGAAGCTGGAGACGGTCGCCCGCAAGCTGGCGCTGATGCAGGGCGACCGGGTGCTCGACGTCGGCTGCGGCTGGGGCAGCTTTCCGCTCTGGGCGGCGACGAAGCACGGGGCGAGCGTCGTCGGCATCACCCTCTCGCCGCCGCAGGCGGAGAAGGCGCGGCAGCGGGCCGAGGCGGCCGGCGTCGCCGACCGGGTCGAGATCAGGGTGATGGACTACCGCGAGCTGGCGGGCGAGCGCTTCGACGCGATCGCCTCGATCGGCATGGTCGAGCACGTCGGCGCGGCCCAGATCGACGTCTACGCGCAGACCCTTGCCGGCCTGCTCGAGCCCGGTGGGCGGCTGCTCAACCACGGCATCGCCCGCCTGCGCCACAGCGACCCCGAGGCGGGGCCGTTCTCCGAGCGCTACGTCTTCCCCGACGCCGAACCGCTGCACCTCTCGCGGGTGCTGCTGGCGCTGGAGCGGGCCGGCTTCTACACCCGCCACGTCGAGGAGTTCGGCGACGACTACGCCGAGACGCTGCGCCACTGGGCGCGGCGGCTGGACGAGAACCTCGACGAGGCGATCCGCCTGGCGGGGCCGGAACGGGTCCGCGTCTGGCGCCTCTACCTGCGCATGGCCCGCAACGGCTTCGAGAACGGCTTCTTGTCGATTTATCAAGCCCGTTGCTCTCTCGCCTGAGTAGGCCATCCCGGTAGGGGTTCCACTTAACTTTTTCTGAAGACAGGGGTGGGCCGTCCGACTGCCTCTCCGCAGAAAAAGTACAAGACGTTCCACCCCTACCGGGATGGCCTAGACCGGAAAGTTATCCCCAACGGTCTCCATAAACCAGTCGGCGCCAGCTTGCTTGAGTTCGTTGACCCCGTAGCTGCCGGTGGCCACGCCGACCACGCGGATGCCGGCGCCGTGGCCGGCCTTGACGTCGCGCGGGGTGTCGCCCACGGCGATGCAGGCCCCGTCGGCGAGCGTGCCGCCGGAGACGAGCTTGGCGCGGGACAGGGCGGCCTTGGTGACCCCGGTGCGGTCGGGCGAGTCGGAGCCGTAGCCGCCGCAGGAGAAGAAGCGGTTGAGGTGGGCGCGGGCGAGCTTGATGTGGGCGGCGGCCTCGATGTTGCCGGTGACGAGGCCGAGCAGCACGCCGGCGTCGATCAGCCGTTCGAGCAGCGCCTCGATCCCCGGCATCGTCCGGTAGCCCGCCGACTCGGCCACCGTGCCGGGCAGGTGCTTGAGGTAGCAGCCGATCGCCTTGGCGCGCTCCTCGGCAGTGCCCTCCCGGCCGATCACCTCGCGGAAGACGATCCTGACGATCTCGGGGTCGGTCATGCCGGCGTCGGTGTGCTCGGCGATGTCCGCCTCGACCCCGTAGAGCTGCTCGAAGGCGCGCTGCCAGGCGACCCCGCCGGCACCGCCGGTGACCAGCAGGGTGCCGTCGATATCGAACAGCACAGCGCGGATATCGGTCTCAGGCACAGTCACCCTTTCGGCAAAGTGAAGATCGCGGCAGCCAACTTCGTGCACCATCCTTCGCGGGCTTCGGCGAGACTGACCGTGAGCAGGAGCCGCTCGTCGGGGTCGAGGCCGAGGTCGGACGCGCCGTGGGAGCCCACGCCGGCCCGCATGAGTCGTGGCCGTACCACCGTGTCTGTCAGCGACAGTTCATAGGCCTCGCCGCCAAGCTCGAAGCCGACCCTCGGCCGAAGCTTCGCCGTTCCCTCTCTCGGCGGATCGAGGCGAAACTCCACACCGTCCGGCTGCACGAGCGCCAGCGAAGCGTCAACCCCCCGTTTCGCCTCCTCCTCCCGCACAGCCAAACCCCGATTGCCAAGCAGGGCGGGGCCTTCGACCCGATGCGTGTCAAGGGATCGAGCGGCGTCCTTGCGTCCCATGCGACCGGTGCGCCACCAGCGCGCACCGCCGACTCGCACGTTCTCCGGCTGAGTCGGATCCGCTGTGCCGCCATCGTGCTCGAAGCCCACGATGTCGAATATGCCTGCGTCTCTTCCGTCGATTCTGTGCTGGTGAGGATGAAGCTCGCCATGCGGACGGGCCGACACAGGTCGCACCCAACGGCCAGATCCGAGCGAAATACCGGCAACACATCGGCCTCCCCATTTCAAGGAGTTGGTGAGGATGACGATCTCGTCGACAGGCATGGTCTTAGAGATGCACCGCTTCGACATCCGGCCACCGCTCCGCCAGGTACTCCAGAACCAGCCTTCTGTGGCAGCGCTCGGGAGTGGGCTCGCTGCAGAGCAGTACGGTACGCCGCTCGAATTCGTCCGGGCTCAGTTCGTCCTCTATACGCCGCTCGCCCATCAGCCGTAAGAACCGATCTTCGTACCGCTGCCAGGAGATCTCTTCGCGCTTCTTGTAGGAATTGAGGATCTCCTGCGTAGGAGCCAGTACCGGCATGTGCCGGTACTCGACGCCCAGCAGCTCGCGCAGGAAGAAGGCGAGGTCGTCACGCTTGGCGAAACCGGCCAGCTGCGACCTGTTGTTCAGTCGCACGTCCAGAAGGCGCTGAATGCCATGCGACTTCAGGCGGCGGAAGAAATCCTCGGCACTCGACTGCGTGAAACCGATAGTGAAGATCTCCATAGCCCCTCCTCGTCGTCGAACAGCGACCCTGCGCTCAGGACTATCGGCTCCGACTCGACCTCGCACCTGCCATCTCCGCGAACATGGCCGACCGTCCAGCCGTCCTCCAGCAGCACCTTGGTGATGAGCAGGCGCCGGTGACACGCAGTCGGATCCTCCTCGCTGCACATGATCGCCACGCGGTAGCTCTCGGCTCCTCGCCTGAGTCGCTCGATCCCGGCTTGGAACTCCTCGCTCTGCGCCACCTTGCCGTAGAGGACACGCCCCGAGGAGTCGTAGAACTCGGCGGCCTCGGGGCGCCCACCCAACTCTTCGCCCAGGAACAGATAGCGAGCGCCCGCGGACCGTACGACATCTCCGATCTGTGCTTGGTCGACCCAGTCGACATAGCGCGAGTGCGGCCACGAGCGAACATCGACGAGGACCTCGACCCCGTTGCGAGTCAGCAATTCCCGGAAGTGCTCTGCGGAATGGTTCGAGTGGCCGATCGTCAGCAGCCGGGAATCCTGGGTGGGCTCAGCCATGCTTTTCATTCTCTCCGGCGGAGGCGTGAATCGCCGCGGTGAAGTCCGGGTCCGAAAGAACCCCTCGCAGCTGAGCGGCGCAGCCCTCGAGATCCTCGCAGCGAATCAGCCGTGCCACCTCGTAGTCCTCGAGCATCGCCTGGGTTTTCGAAATGGCCATGCCCTCAGCGGAACGATGAATGCCGACAATCGGGCGGCGATGGCCGTAGGCGATCGCGAGCTCCGCATCGACAGTGCCGGCTGGGGCGCCCAGCAATGCGACCACGAAGTCGGAATGAGCTACGGCGTGGCGCATTCCCTCGAACAGGCGGCCCGGTTCCTTCTCGGCCCCTTTGGTATCCGGAGACCAGCTGACGGCGGGCCAGCCGCTCGCCTCGCAGGCGTCGATCACGCGCTCGCGGAGCTCGCCGGCGTCCTCGCGCCGATTCCCCGCGCCGATCAGATAAACCCACGATCCCTCGTCTGCGAGGGGGCGCTCTTCATTTTGCGGCTCGGTGATCATCCTGGCTCGGAGTCTAGGGTGCGCCGAGGAGGGAACTCGGCCCTCCCGCTACTCGCCGGACTCGCCGACTATGTCGCGCTGGGCGAGCGTGTAGAGCAGGCCCAGGGCGGGCAGGATGGTCACGGCGGCGACACCGAAGACGACCAGGACCGAGGTCAGGGTCGGGCCGGGCGCGGCGGCGGTCGCGATCTCGAGCGAGGTCGGCAGCAGGTAGGGGAACTGGGCGACGCCCCAGCCCCAGATCACCGCGGCGACGGCGACGATCGCCAGCGGCCGCAGGCCGCGCCGGCGGTCACGCAGAAGCATCGCCAGCACCGCCAGGCCGCAGAACGCCGAGAGGAGGACCAGCGGCAGCCCCTCTGATAGCAGGCGGTCGTAGACGTAGCGGGCGTCGGAGTGGAGGGCGAAGATGCCGGCCAGGGCGAGGGCGCCGGCGGCGCCCGCCGCCCACAGCGCCCGCCGCCGGAAGTACTCCTCGATCTCGGCGTCGCCGGCGCGGCGCGAGTCGGCGACCAAAAAGATCGCCGCCAGGTAGGCACCGCTGGCGACGAAGATCGCCCCGGTCAGCAGTGGCAGCGGCTCCAGCCAGCTCGAGAAGGCGGCGCCGTTGCCCTCGGCCGGCACGTTGCCGGAGGCGATCGCCCCGACGACCGTCCCCATGAAGAAGGGCGTCATCACCGAGGAGATCGCGAAGGCGCCGCCGAGCGCCCGCTGCGCCGGCAGCGACTCGACCGACTTGCGGAAGGCGAAGCCGGCACCGCGCAGGACGATCCCCAGCGCGGCCAGGGTCAGCGGCACGTAGAGCGTCGACATGATCGCGGCGAAGGCCTCCGGGAAGGCGGTCCAGAGGACGACGAGGATGAAGATCAGCCAGACGTGGTTGGCCTCCCAGACCGGCGTGATCGAGCGCTGGATCCGCGCCCGTGGACGGCTGCCGCGCTCGGCGTCGCCGGCGAGCAGGTCCCAGAGGCCGCCGCCGAAGTCGGCGCCGCCGAAGACCGCGTAGAGGGTGGCGCCGATCCAGAGGATCGCGGCGCAGGCATCGGCCTTGCTCACCCCCACCACCTCCCGCCGACGGGCCGATAACGGAACCTATGGGCGTATTTCCGGCCCATCGACCTCATGGTCGGGCCTCCTCCGGGGAGGCGGGGGGGCCGTAGGGCGACTCGCTCTCGCCGCCCTCTCCCTGCTCGCGCCAGCGCCGCGCCATTCCGCGCAGGACGAGGACAGCGGTCGTGCCCAGCGCCGCGTAGAGCAGCATCGTGCCGGCGAAGGCGAACCAGATGCCCTCGGCCTCGGTCACGGCTTCCTCGGTGCGCATGTGGCCCTGCACGATCCAGGGCTGGCGACCGACCTCGGTGACGATCCAGCCGCACCAGACGGCGACGATCGCCGCGGCGCCGGAGATCGAGACGGCGCGCAGAAACCAGGGGGTCGCGGGGATGTCGCGCCGCCGCCACCAGGCGAAGGCGAGCCAGCCGGCGAGCGCCAGCATGGCGAAGCCGATCCCGACCATCGCGTCGAAGGAGAGGTGGAGCAGGGTGTTGGCCGGCGGCCGCTCGTCCGGCGGGATGTCGTCGAGCCCGGTGACCACGGTGTCGGTGCTGAAGCCGACCAGCCACGAGTCGAGGCCGGGGATCCCGATCCCTCCCTTTACCCCGTCCTCGGCGCAGATCCCGCCCAGGTACTCGGTCTGGTTGGGGCCGGTCTCCTGGATGCACTCGAAGCCGGCGAACTTGGCCGGCTGGTGATCGGCGACACCGCGCGCGGCGACGTCGCCGACGAAGATCTGCAGCGGGGTCAGGGCGCAGGCGATCGTCAGCGGGATCAGCAGCCCCAGCCGGTGGTGGCGGTCGCGGCGCCCCTTCAGCATCCCGACCGCGTAGACCGAGGCGAAGAGGAAGCCGGCGACCATGTAGGCGGCGAGGATCATGTGCGGCACCTCGTAGACCCAGGCCGGGCTGAAGAGGACCTCGAGCGGCGCCGTGTCGACCACCCTGCCGGCGGCGTCGAGGCTGAAGCCCTGCGGCGTGTTCATCCAGGCGTTGGCGGTGACCACCGAGAAGGCGCCGCCGATCCCGGCGACCAGCATCGGCACGCCGGACCAGAAGTGCGCCCAGCCGCCGAGCCGCTTCCAGCCGTAGATGTAGATCGCGAGGAAGATCGCCTCGGTGAAGAAGAACAGCCCCTCGATCGCGAAGGCGATCCCGAAGACGTCGCCGAAACGCTCCATGAACCGCGGCCAGAGCAGGCCGAACTCGAAGCTGAGCACGGTCCCGGTGACGGCGCCGACGGCGAAGGTGACGGCGGCGACCTTCGACCAGCGCCGCGCCAGCCGCATCGCGTCGGGGTCGTTGCGTTTGAGCCCGATGTAGTTGGCGGTCAGGACGAGCGCCGGGAAGGCGACGCCGATGCAGGCGAGGACGATGTGGAAGCCGAGCGTGAACGCCATCAGGTTCCGCGCCGCGAGCAGGTTCGACTCCGATGCCGCGAGCAGTAGCGCCTCGGCGCCGGGCATCGGCTACACCCGCCGCCTCGCCTGGCGGTAGCGGCGGATCAGCGCGTTGGTCGAGCTGTCGTGATGGAGCGCGGGCTCCGCCTCGGCCTGCAGCTCGGGGACGATCGCGACGGCCAGGACCTTGCCCAGCTCGACCCCCCACTGGTCGAAGGAGTCGATCCCCCAGACCGCCCCCTGGACGAAGACGCTGTGCTCGTAGAGGGCGACGAGGGCACCGAGCGTGTGCGGGTCGAGCCGTTCGGCGAGGATCGTGTTGGACGGGCGGTTGCCCTCCATTACCCGGTGCGGCACGACCTCCTCCGGCGTTCCCTCCGCCCGCACCTGCTCGGCGGTCCTGCCGAAGGCCAGCGCCTGGGCCTGGGCGAAGACGTTCGAGATCAAGAGGTCATGGTGCCGGCCGAGCGGGTTGTTGGAGCGCATGAAGGCGATGAAGTCGCAGGGGATCAGCCGCGTGCCCTGGTGGATCAGCTGGTAGAAGGAGTGCTGGCCGTTGGTCCCCGGCTCACCCCAGAAGATCGCGCCGGTCTCGTAGTCGACCCGCGCCCCGTCGAGGGTGACGTGCTTGCCGTTGGACTCCATCGTCAGCTGCTGCAGGTAGGCGGGGAAGCGGTGCAGGTACTGGTCGTAGGGGAAGACGCCGCAGGTCTGGGCGCCGAAGAAGTCGCTGTACCAGACCGAGAGCAGCCCGATCAGCATCGGCAGGTTCTCCGCCGGGCGCGCCTCGCGGAAGTGCTCGTCGATCGCGTGGAAGCCGGCCAGCATCTCCTCGAAGCGGGCCGGGCCGATCGCCAGCATGGTCGAGAGCCCGATCGCCGAGTCGATCGAGTAGCGGCCGCCGACCCACTCCCAGAAGCCGAACATGTTCGCCGTGTCGATGCCGAACTTCTCCACCTCCGCGGCGTTGGTGGAGACGGCGACGAAGTGCTTGGCGACGGCGGCCTCCTCGCCGCCAAGCCGGGCCAGCGCCCACTCGCGCGCGGTGCGGGCGTTGGTCATCGTCTCCAGCGTGGTGAAGGTCTTCGAGCAGATCGCGAACAGCGTCTCCTCGGGGTCGAGGTCGCGGGTCGACTCGGCGAAGTCGGTGCCGTCGACGTTGGAGACGAAGCGGAAGCGGAGATCGCGGCGGCTGAAGTGGCGCAGCGCCTCGTAAGCCATCGTCGGGCCGAGGTCGGAGCCGCCGATGCCGACGTTGACGACGTTGCGGATCGGTCTGCCGGTGTGGCCGGTCCACTCGCCCGAGCGGACCCGCTCGGCGAAGGCCGCCATCCGGTCGAGCGTCCCGTGAACCTGCTTGACCACGTCGACGCCATCGACGAGCAGCGAGCGCTCGCGCGGCATCCGCAGGGCGACGTGCAGCACGGCGCGGTCCTCGGAGACGTTGATGTGCTCGCCGGCGAACATCGCTTCGCGGCGCGCCTCGACGCCGCGCTCGCGGGCCAGCTCGCCGAGCAGGATCAGCGTCTCGTCGGTGATCCGGTTCTTGGAGAAGTCGAGGTGGAGGCCGGCGCCGTCGGCGACGAGCCGCTCGCCCCGCCCCGGGTCGGCGGCGAAGAGGTCGCGCAGATGCGCCCCGCCGACCTCCCCGTGGTGGCGCTCGAGGGCCTGCCAGGCCGGCCCCTGGCGCAGCGCCGGGGCCTCGCTCACGCGCGCGCCCCCAGAGGTCTGATGTGGATTAGGCGCCTGCGCGGATAACCCACATCAGACCTCTAGTTGCGACTCGATCGTCTGCAGCATCTCGTCCCACGACTTGGCAAAGGCCTCTTTGCCCTCCTCCTGCAGGCGCGCGGCGAGCGCGTCGACGTCGATCCCGGCCTTGGCGAAATCGGCCAGCACCCCGTCGCAATCGCCCCCGTCCGCCGGCACCGGGTCGCCGACCTCGCCGTGGTCGGCGAAGGCGTGCAGGGTGGGCTCGGGCATCGTGTTGACCGTGAACGGCGAGGCGAAGCCCTCGATGTAGAGGGTGTCGGAGGCATCGGGGTCCTTGGTCCCGGTGCTCGCCCAGAGCAGCCGCTGCGGGCGGGCGCCCTCGTTCATCAGCCGCTGCATCCGCGGCGAGTCGAGCAGCTCGCGGTAGGCGCGGTAGGCGCGGTAGCCGATTGCCAGGCCGAGGCGGTTGCGCAGCCCGTCGGGCGCCTTGCCGCTGACGGCGACGTCCCAGCGACTCATGAAGATCGAGGCGACCGAGGCGACGGCGGCGCTGAGCCCAGCCTCGATCCGTCGTTCGATGCCCTTCATATAGGCGTCGGCCGCCGCGAGGTACTGCGCGTCGTCGAACAGCAGCGTGACGTTGATCGGGATGCCGGCGAAGATCGACTCCTCGATCGCCCTGCGCCCAGCCTCGGTGCCGGGGATCTTGATGTAGAGGTTGTCGCGCTCGGCCTTGGCGTGAAGGGCGGCCGCCTCCTCGATCGTCGCCTCGGCGTCGTCGGCGATCAGCGGCGAGACCTCGAGCGAGCAGAAGCCGTCGACGCCGGCGGTGCGCTCGTGGACCGCGGCGAAGAGGTCGGTGGCATCGCGCAGGTCGGCGAGGGCCAGCTCGAAGAAGATCCTCTCCGTGGGAGTGGCGCCGATCCCCTCCTCGGGCACGGAGCCGTTGCTGAGCTCGGCGATCTGCTCGTCGTAGGCGTCGCCGGCGGAGATCGCCTTGTCGAAGATCGTCGGGTTGGAGGTCAGGCCGGTGACCGAGAGCTCCTCGACGTAGCGGGCGAGGGTGCCGTCGCCCAGCATCGTGCGGGTGATGTTGTCGAGCCAGAGGCTCTGGCCCAGCTCGTGCAGTTCGGCGTTCGGGTTCACGACTCTCCTTCGCGGATTCTGGTCTCCATCTCGGTCAGCTCACTCTGGCACGATCGAGCGCTTCGCGCGCCGCCTCGGCGACCCTGTCGGGGGTAAAGCCGAACCTGGTCTGCAGGTCCTTGAGCGGCGCCGAGCTGCCGAAGGTGTGCATGCCGATCCGCACCCCTCCATCGCCCACCCAGCGATCCCAGCCCAGGGTCGAGGCCTCCTCGACCGAGACCCGCGCGGTGACGGCCGGTGGCAGCACCTCGTCGCGGTAGGACTGCTCCTGGCGGTCGAAGAGCTCCCAGCAGGGCAGGCTGACGACGCGCGAGCGGACCCCTTCGTCGCTCAGCTCCTCGTGCGCGGCGATCGCCAGCGCCACCTCGCTGCCGGTGGCGATCAGAATCAGGTCCGGCTCACCATCGCCGACCGCGCCGGGAATGGTGGAGCCATCGACCCCGCTTTCGGCAAGCACGTAGCCGCCGCGGCGCAGTCCCTCGGCCGGGGCGTACTTGGAGCGGTCGAGCACCGGCACGCTCTGCCGGGTGAGGACGAGGGCGACCGGCTGGTGGGTGCGGTCGAGCGCCACCCGCCAGGCCTCGGCGACCTCGTTGGCGTCGGCGGGGCGGATCACGTCGAGGCCGGGGATCGCCCGCAGCGAGGCGAGCTGCTCGACCGGCTGGTGGGTGGGGCCGTCCTCGCCGAGCCCGATCGAGTCGTGGGTGAAGAGGTGGAGGACCGGCAGCTCCATCAGCGCCGAGAGCCGAATCGCCGGCCGGGCGTAGTCGGAGAAGGTCAGGTAGGTGGACCAGAGCGGGCGCAGCTTGGCGAGCGCGAGGCCGTTGGAGATCGCCGCCGCCTCGTGCTCGCGGATGCCGTAGTGGAGCTGGCGACCGTCGTAGGCGCCGGCCTCGAAGTCGGCGGCGCCGTCGAGGTCGAGCCGGACCGAGGTCGAGTCGGTGAGGTCGGCCGAGCCGGCCAGCAGCCAGGGCACGCGGGCGGCGATCGCGTTCTCGACCTTGTGCGAGGCCTTGCGCGTGGCGAGCCCCTTCCCGTCGGGCTCGAAGCTGGGGATCTCGGCGTCCCAGCCGTCGGGCAGGGCGCGCTTCTGGGTCGCCTCGATCTCGGCGGCAAGCGCGGCGTTCTCGCCGGCGTAGGCGGCCAGCTTCGCCTCCCACCCGGCGCGGGCCTCGGCGCCGCGCCTGCCGATCCCGGCGGCGAAGTGCTCCCTGACCCCGTCGGGGACGAGGAACCGGGCGTCCTCGGGCCAGCCGTAGGCGCGCTTGGTCTCGCGCACCTCCTCCTCGCCGAGCGGTTCGCCGTGGGCGGCGGCGGTGTCCTGCTTGTGCGGCGAGCCCCAGCCGATGTGCGAGTCGACGATCACCAGGGTCGGCCGCCCCTTCTCCCCCCTGAACTCCTCGAAGGCGCGGCCGAGCAGCTCGAGGTCGTTGGCGTCGCCGACCCGGGTGACGTTCCAGCCGTAGCCGATGAAGCGGGCCGCGACGTCGTCTTCGTAGGCGAGCCGGGTCACCCCGTCGATCGTGATGTGGTTGTTGTCGTAGATCCAGCAGAGGTTGTCGAGCTTCAGGTGGCCGGCGATCGAGGCCGCTTCGTTGGAGACGCCCTCCATCAAGCAGCCGTCGCCGGCGACCGCGTAGACGTCGAAGTCGAACAGCTCGGCGCCGTAGCGGGCGCCCTGCCACTTCGATGCGATCGCCATCCCGACGCTGGTCGCGATCCCCTGGCCGAGCGGGCCGGTGGTCGTCTCGACCCCGGAGGTCCAGCGGTACTCGGGGTGGCCGGGAGCGCGCGAGTCGAGCTGGCGGAAGGTCTCTATGTCCTCGAGCGAGACCGCCGGCCGGCCGACCACCTCGTAGTCGGGTTCGACCGCCTGCACCTCGGCAAGGTGGAGCAGCGCGTAGAGCAGCATCGAGGCGTGGCCGGCGGAGAGCACGAAGCGATCGCGGTTGGGCCACACCGGGTCGGCCGGGTCGAAGCGGAGGAAGCGCTGCCAGAGCGTGTAGGCGACCGGGGCCAGCGCCATCGGCGTCCCCGGATGGCCCGAGTTGGCCTTCTGGATCGCGTCGATCGACAGCGTGCGGATCGTGTTGATGCAGAGCTGATCGATGTCCTGCGCCACCGGGCTCGACCCTATCGATTGACGATGTTGCTCGAAAGCATCCCGGGGCCTATCCCGGTAGGGGTTCCGCTTAACTTTTTCTGAAGACAGTTGGCGACCGTCCGAGAATGTCGGTCCAGAAAAAGTACAAGACGCTCCACCCCTACCGGGATAGTGCATACCGGGCTGACTCCAGGCTCCTGCCTACGGGTGGGGCATAGCCAGGCGTCCGGTGGAGCTGACCCGGTATGCACCACCGGGATAGGCCCTGAACCGGGGAGCGCCCCGGTCTCAGGGTTGGATCCGCTGGACGGTGCCGTCGCCGTTGTTGGCTACCCAGACAGCTGCACCGCCGACGGCAACGGCGCCGGGCTGAGGACCGACTGAGATCGGGTCGTCGATTAGCTCGCCGCTGTCGATGTCGATGCGGCTGACGGTGCCGTCGGCTGAGTTGGCGACCCAGACGGTGGTGGTGCCGGCGTCGATTCCGCCCGGTCTCTCGCCGACGTCGATCGGCTCGCCGAAAAGTGAATGGGTAGCTGGGTCGACGCGGGTTACGCGGTCGGAGCGGCTGTTGGCTACCCAGACGAGGCCGCCGCCGACGGTGATCCCGGCGGGGCCGCCGCCGACGGTGATCGGCGGCCCGGCGCTCGCGGTGGCCGGGTCGATCCGGCGGACGACGCCGGTCGAGGCGCTGCTCGTCCAGACCGCCCCGGCGCCGTAGGCGAGTCGCAGCGGCGCGACGTGCGGCTCGATGCCGCGTTTGAAGACGCGGCCCCCCTTCGGGTTGATCGCGGTCACGCCGGACGCCTCGTCGTCGGCCACCCAGACGCGGCCGCCACCGACGACGATCGCACCGGGACGACCGCCGACGTCGATCCGTTCGCTCACCCCCGGCTCGGGTGGGCGCACACGCAAGACCTGGCCGCGGCGCGGGTCGGAGATCCAGACCGAGCCGGCGCCGTAGGCGACGCCGGAGACGCCCGCGCCGAGGCGCTGGGGCCGCCCGACCACCCGTCTCGAACGCGGGTCGATCGCGGTCAACGTCCCGTCGGCGGCGCTCGTCGCCCAGACCGAGCCGGCGCCGACCGCGAGCCGCAGCGGCGGCGCGCCGACCTCGATCGGGTCGGAGACGGAGACGTCGTCTCCCAGCAGCAAGAGCCCGGCGACGATCGAGCCGGCGATGAGGACGAGCGCCGGCACGGCGAACCAGACGGTGAACAAGCCGGCGATCCAGCGGCGCCATCGCTGCAGGCCGCCGGGCGGGCCGCCCTGCGCCTCCCCAGCTCCGATCCGCCGCGCCGCCAGGTCTGAGCCTTCGGAGAGCACCGCGGTCTTCGCCGGGGTCGCGCCCTCGCACTTGCGGGCGGCGGCGATCAACTCGCCGGCCGTCGCGTAGCGCTCGGCTGGGTCCGGGGCGACGGCGCGCTCGATCGCGGCGTCGAGGCCACGCGGCAGCTCGGGCTCGGCTTCTCCGTCGCGACGCGCGAACGGCGCGATCCCGGTCACCGCCTCGAACAGCACGCAACCGAGCGAGTAGACGTCGGCGGTCGGGCCGACCCGGTCGGCGCGCCACTGCTCCGGCGACATGTAGTGGGCCGTGCCGACGACCGAGGCGCCGCTGGCGACGCCGCTCTCCCCCAGCGCCTTGGCGAGGCCGAAATCGCTCAGGTAGGCACGCTCGCCTTCGAGCAGGATGTTGTGCGGCTTGACGTCGCGGTGGACGATGCCGGCGGCGTGGGCGGCGTCGAGCGCCCCGGCGACCTGGCCGAGCAGCGCGAGCGCCTCGCCGACCGGCAGCGGGCCGTCGCGGTCGATCCTGCCGCGCAGGTCGCCGTCCTTGACCAGGCGCATCGCGACCAGCAACTCGCCGTCCTCCTCGCGCGCGTCGAAGACAGGCACGACGTTCGGGTGATCGAGCCGCGCGGCGAGCTGCGACTCGCGCAGGAAGCGGCTGCGGAACGCCTCGTCGCCGGCGTACTGGCGGGCGATCACCTTCAACGCGACGGGACGTTCGAGGGCGAGGTGCGTCGCCCGGTAGACGACCCCCATCCCGCCCCGCGCGATCAGCGCGTCGAGGCGGTAGCCGGCAAGGTTCGAGCCAATCTCGGGATCCGCCACCGAGCGGTTATACCGCTGCCGATGGCGGACGTGCCGTCGCTCAGTGGCCCATACGGGCGCTCAGGGCGACAGCACGTCCTACCGGCGCGCGATCAGCGGCCCCTGCGGGGCACCGGCTGCCAGGCGATGACCGGGCCGATCTCGGTGGTCAGCGTCCCCTGCGCGAAGGAGAAGCCGGCGGCGAGCGCACGGTCGCGGCCGCTCGCCACGGCGACAGCCGTCAGCGTCTGCCTCGCCTCGGTCGCGGTCTCCGTCGCCACGAAGGCGGCGACCTCGCGGCCGTTCGAAGAGAAGACCGCGTTGGTCTGCGACTGGTCGGCGACCTCGGTCAACTTGCGCGCCCGCTTCGGGCCGCGGGCGCCGGGCAGTCGCTTCACCCAGAGCCCCTGGGCGCGGCGGAAGAGCAGCATCCGCCCGTTCGGGCTGACGTCTTCGACGTAGGCGGAGCCGGCGCCGCGGATCAGCGGCCGTGGCTTGCGACCGTCGGCGAGGCTGGTGTAGACGTCGGCGTAGGCCCCCGGCCCCTCGCCACTCTGGCCGCGGCTGAAGACGATGCCGCGGGCGAAGAAGCGCGGCGCGAACTCGTCGACCGGGCCGGTGTGCGACACGCTGCGCAGCCGCGCGCCGGAGGGCCGCACCGTGTAGATCTCGTCGGTGGCGCCTGCGCCGCTGCCACCCGGAATCACGAAGGCGATCGTCCTGCCGTCGGGTGAGAACGTCGCTTCCGCCTCGTCGGCGAGGTAGTGCACGAGCCGCAGCGCGGTGGAGCCGCCGAGACGGACGGTGTGCAGGTCGCGGCGCTCGCCCGCGGCGGCGCGGCGCTCGAAGAGCAGGTAGCGCCCGTTGGGGGCGAAGAGCGGGCGGCCGTCGATCTCCGGTCCACTCGTCAACGCGCGCTGGCCGGAGCCGTCGGCCCGCATCAGCCAGAGGTCGCCGTCGCGGACGAAGGCGATCAGGCGACCGTCGGAGGAGAAATCGGGCTGGCTGTCGGTCGGGTTTTCGGTCAGCTGGTTGAGCCGCCCGCCCTTGGCGGCGAACAGTCCCCCTTCGGGCGGTTTGACGAATTTCTCCCCCTGCGGCGTTTCGTACTCGGCGCTGTCGGCGACGAGCTTGGAGAAGACGACCGCGCCAGCGGACGGCGCCGCCGAGGCGACAGCCGGCATCGCCACGAGCGCGGAGAGGGCGAGAACGGCGGTGAGAAGCGAACGAGTGAGCATGGTTGCGAGTCCTTTCGTGAATCGGATCGACGTTGCGTGCCGATCCTGCGCCCCGCCGCCGCACCCGCCAACGCCACCCGCGCCCCCGACCGGGCCACGTTTGGCCCGGTTCAGGTCAGACGAGTGCTGCATTGACCAGCAATGGGAAGGTTTATGCAGCGCTCGTCCGCTGCGACCCTTTGCTAAGGGGCGCGGTCGAGGCCGAGCTCGATCACGCGGGCGGCGATCAGGCGGGGGCGTTCGCGACCCGCGTCGCCACCGACCTCGAGCTTGGCGGCGAGCGCGTCGAGGCGGCGCTGAGCGGTGCGCTCGCTGACGTGCAGGCCCTCGGCGAGCTCCGCCCGGGTGGCGGGACGGCCGGCAAAGGCGCCCTCGCTGCGATACGGGGCGACCAGGGCCTTCGCCGTCGCCCGCTCCTCCTCGCTCAACTCGACCGCGGGCTCGCTCGCGGCGACGGTCGCGCCCGCCCTGCCGGGGACGGGGTCGGAGACTTCGAGCCGGTACTCGGCGACCGTGAGCACGTCGCCGTCGCGCAGCCGGCGCGGGCGGTCGAGCGGCTCGCCGTTGAGCGCCGTGCCGTTGCGGCTGTCGAGGTCGGTCGCGATCAGCACCCCGCCGCGGCTCTCGATCTCGAGGTGGTGCCAGGAGACCGCCTCGTCGTCGATGCAGACGCCCGCCTCCGGGTCGCGCCCGACGGCGATCCGCTCGCCCAGCGCGAACGAGCGGGGCTCGCCGCCCTTTCCCGTGATCCACAACCGCGCATCCATGGGACGAATGATCCCGGATCTGGGGTCAGTCGTCTGGCGAGCATAGAGTCCCGGCATCGCTGCCGACGACGAGAAGCGGATCGCGGCCGAGGCCGCCGCGGAGCTGGTCGAGGACGGGATGACCGTCGGGCTGGGGACCGGGTCGACGGTCGCCCACCTGCTGCCGGCGCTCGCCGCCCGCGGGCTCGCTGGAATCCGCTGCGTCGCGACCTCCGTGGCGACCGAGCGGCAGGCGCGCGAGCTCGGCATCCCGGTCGAGGAGTTCAGCGCACTGGAGCGGCTGGACATCGCGATCGACGGCACCGACCAGGTGACCCCGGACGGCTGGCTGATCAAGGGCGGCGGCGCCGCCCACCAGCGCGAGAAGGTCGTCGCCGCGGCGGCCTCGCGATTCGTCGTCATCGCCGACTCGAGCAAGCCGGTCGACTCGCTCTCCCCCCCGGTCCCGCTGGAGCTGCTCGCCTTCGGCCTGCGCTCAACCCTCGCCCGGCTCGGCCCCGAGGTCGAGCTGCGCGACGTGCCGGGCAGCCCCGACGGCGGCGCGATCGCCGACTACCGCGGCGCGATCGGCGACCCGGCGGCGCTCGCCGCCCGGCTCGAGGCCGACCCCGGCGTCACCTCACACGGCCTCTTCCCCCCAGCCATGGTCAGCGAGGTGCTGATCGGGCGAGGCGCCAGCGTCGAGCGCACCTCCCCCCGGTAGGGGACGCGACCCCGCCCCCTCGCGCGAGGTTGCATTGAGACCCGCATAGCGGGCACGGATGCAACTTCGCGCGCGGCGCACGAGATGAGCGCCAGCGCCGCTGCGCTACTGCGAGCGATCGCCGGCTGCTGCCCGGTCGGCGATCACGGTCATCTCGCCGTTCTCGACCCGGCCGGCGGGGATCGAGGTGTCGCCGGCGAGCAGCTTGGTGAGCGGCTCGCGGCCGGCCTCGCCGAGGACCAGCCAGAGGATCCGGCGCGCCGCCGCGAGGGCCGGGTAGGTCAGGGTCATGCGGCGATGGCCTTCGTACTCGCCCCCGGTGAAGGCGACGCGGCGGTCGCGCACCTCGAGCACCGGGTCGCCGGGAACGAGCGAAGCAGTGTGACCGTCGGGACCGAGCCCGAGGTGGACGAGATCGAGCCGCTCGGGCAGCTGCGCTTCGTACTCGGCCGCCGCGGCATCGAGATCGCGGCTTGTGACCGGCATCGGTCGCAACGCCGCCTGGTGGGGAAGCGAGAGCATCTGGACCAGGTGGGTGAGGTTGCGGGCCTCGTCGCCGGGCGGCGCCACCCGCTCGTCGACCTGGAAGACCCGGGTCCGCTCCCAGGGCATCTCCTCCATCTCGCCGAGCAGCCCGACCATCCCCCACGGGGTCCTGCCGCCGCTCAGCGCCAGCGAGAACTCGCCCCGCGCCGCGACCGCCTCGCGGCCCGCCGCGGCGATCGCCTCAGCCGCGGCGCGCGAGGCCGCGCGATCGTCGGCGAGCACCTCTTTCTCGATCGCCATCGGGACCGGGCGCAGCGGCGCCTACGAAGCCTTCTCGTCGTGACCGCCGAACTGCTTGCGCATCGCCGACAGGACCCTGTCGCCGAAGTCGCCGAGGTCGCGTGAGGAGAAGCGCTCGTAGAGCGCCGCGGTCAGGACCGGCGCCGGCACGCCCTCGTCGATCGCCGCGATCGAGGTCCAGCGGCCCTCGCCGGAGTCAGAGACGCGGCCGGCGAAGCCGGCGAGGTCGGGCGACTCCCGCATCGCCGCCGCGGTCAGGTCGAGCAGCCAGGAGCCGATCACGCTGCCGCGCCGCCAGACCTCGGCCACCTCGGGCAGGTCGAGGTCGTAGCGGTAGTACTCGGGCTGTTCGAGCGGAGCGGTCTCGGCGTCCTGCTCGCGCCGCACCTTGCCGGCGTCGGCGTTCTTGAGGATGTTGAGGCCCTCGGCGTAGGCGGCCATGATCCCGTACTCGATCCCGTTGTGGACCATCTTGACGAAGTGGCCGGCCCCGTTCGGGCCGCAGTGCAGGTAGCCGTTCTCCGACGGCGAGGGATGGCCTGAGCGGCCGGGGGTGCGCTCGGCCTGCCCCACCCCGGGAGCCAGCGAGGCGAAGATCGGGTCGAGCCGCTCGACCGCCCCGTCGGGCCCGCCGATCATCAGGCAGTAGCCGCGATCGAGGCCGAAGACGCCGCCGCTGGTGCCGCAGTCGACGTAGTCGATCCCGCGCTCGCCGACCTTTGCGGCGCGGCGGATGTCGTCGCGGTAATACGAGTTGCCGCCGTCGACGATTGCGTCGCCGGGCTCGAGCGCGGCGGCCACGTCCTCGACCGTCCTCTCGGTGATCTCGCCGGCCGGGACCATCGCCCAGACCGAGCGCGGCGCGCTCAGCTTCGCGGCGAGATCAGTCAGCGAGGAGGCACCTTCGGCTCCCTCGGCGGCGAGGGCGGAGATCGCCTCGGGGTCGACGTCGTAGGCGACGATGCGGTGGCCGTCGCGGATCAGGCGCCGGGCCATGTTCGCTCCCATGCGGCCGAGCCCGACGATTCCCAGCTCCATGAGCGCGAACCCTATTCCACACGCTCGGATAGCCTGCGGCCGATGGCGAAAACGAGCGACGGCGCCGCGGCCGACGTGCTGACGATCTTCGGGATCAGCGGCGATCTGGCTAAGAAAATGACCTTCCGGGCGCTCTACCGGCTCGAGGAGCGCGGCAAGCTCGAGTGCCCGATCGTCGGCGTCGCGATCGACGAGTGGGACACGGCGAAGCTGCGCCGGCACGCCCACGAGGCGATCTCGACCACGGTCGTCGATCCCGACCAGGACGTCTTCGAGCGGCTGGCCGCGCGCCTCTCCTACGTGCAGGGCGACTACGCCGAGGCGAGCACCTTCGAGCGGGTCGGCGAGGCGATCGCCTCTGCCAAGCGGCCCGTCTTCTATCTCGAGATCCCGCCGGCGCTGTTCTGCACGGTGGTCCGGGGGCTCGCCGCGGCCGGCCTGACCGAGAACGCCCGAGTTGTGATCGAGAAGCCCTTCGGCCACGACCTCGCCTCGGCGCGCGCGCTCGACGCCGAACTGCACGAGCTGCTCGCCGAGCCGCAGATCATGCGCATCGACCATTACCTCGGCAAGGAGCCGGTGATGGACATCACCTACCTGCGCTTCGCCAACTCGCTGCTGGAGCCGGTCTGGAACCGCGAGCACGTCGCCCACGTGCAGATGACGATCGCCGAGGACTTCGGGGTCGAGGATCGCGGCCGCTTCTACGACGCGGTCGGGGCGATGCGCGACGTGATCCAGAACCACGCCCTGCAGGTGCTCTCGCTGGTCGCGATGGAGCCGCCGGCCGGCAACCACCCCGACTCGATCCGCGACAAGAAGGTCGAGCTGTTCAAGGCGGTCCGCGAGGCCGACCCGAGCCGCTACGTGCGCGGCCAGTACGACGGCTTCCTCGAGGTGCCGGAGGTGGCGCCGGGCTCGACCACCGAGACCTTCGCCGCGGTCGAGCTGGCGATCGACAACTGGCGCTGGAGCGGCGTCCCCTTCTTCGTCCGCGCCGGCAAGAACCTGCCGGTCAAGGCGAGCGAGGTCTCGGTCGTCTTCAAGCGGCCGCCGCGGCTCGGGGTCGGCCGCGGCAGGCTGCCCGAGCCGAACCAGCTGACGGTGCGGATCGAGCCCGAGCCCGGCGCCCGCACCCGGCTCTGGGCGAAGAAGGCCGGCGAGGAGGCCTTCGAGGCGGCCGACCAGACGGTCCTCTTCGAGAAGGTCCCGGGCGAGGACCCCGAGCCCTACGAGCGCCTGCTCGGCGACGCCCTGGCCGGCGACAGCCAGCTCTTCACCCGCCAGGACACGGTCGAACAGACCTGGCGGATCGTGCAGCCGCTGCTCGAGGAGCCGGGCCCGGTCCACCCGTACGAGCCGGGGACCTGGGGGCCGAAGCAGGCCGACGACCTAACCCGCGGGCTCTGCCAGTGGTACCAGCCCTGGCCGCCGTGAAGGCCTATCCCCGTAGGGGTTCCACTTAACTTTTCCCGAAGGCAGTTGGCGGCCGTCCGAGGTTGTCGCCGCGGGAAAAGTACAAGACGTTCCACCCCTACCGGGATAGGCCTTCCTCCCGGCGTGGTCTTCCCCCGCCGCCGGAGAAGCGCATAGCCTGGACGAGCTATGAGCCAGACCGAATTGACAAGCGTCCAGACGCCAAATCAGGCAGATGCGTTGCTGGGGAAGCTTGGGTTCACGAGTTGGCGCGCGGGGCAGAAGGAGGCTGTGGAGGCCGCCCTGGCCGGGCGCGACTCGCTGATCGTGATGCCGACCGGCGGCGGCAAGAGCCTCTGCTACCAACTGCCGGGGCTGGCGAGCGAGGACCTGACGATCGTCGTCAGCCCGCTGATCGCGTTGATCGTCGACCAGTGGCGGCGGCTGACCGCCGCCGGCCACCCGGTGGCGATGGTGACCTCGGCGATGGAGTGGGAGGACGTGCGCGGCGCGCTCGACCAGGTCCGCGGTGGCGAGGCGCGGATCGTCTACTGCTCGCCCGAGCGCTTCGCCTCCGAGCCCTTCCTGGAAGCGATCGGGCAGCGGCGGATCGACCTGTTGGCGGTCGACGAGGCGCACTGCGTCTCCGAGTGGGGGCACGACTTCCGCCCCGACTACCTGCGCCTGCCCGAGGTCGCCGAGCGGCTGGGACGGCCGACGGTGATGGCCTGCACGGCGACGGCGACCGAGCGGGTGGCGCGCGAGATCGCCGCCCGCTTCGCGATGCGCGACCCGCTCCAGGTCCGCTCCGGCTTCGACCGGCCCAACCTCTCCTTCGACGTCGTGCGGCTCGAGGGCAAGGGCTCGAAGGCGCGGCGGATGGCGCTGCTCGAAGCGGGCTTGGGCGACCAGGCGAACCGGCCGGCGATCGTCTACTGCGGCACCCGCCGCGACACCGACGAGACCGCCGCGGCGCTGCGGGGCGCCGGGGCGCGCGCCGTCGCCTACCACGCCGGGATGGACGGCGAGGACCGGGGCGCCGCCCAGCAGCGCTTCATGGCCGGCGAGGTCGACGTCGTCGTCGCCACCAACGCCTTCGGCATGGGGGTCGACAAGGCCGACGTGCGCTCGGTCTGGCACATGGCGATCCCGACCAGCCTCGAGGCCTATTACCAGGAGGCGGGGCGAGCCGGCCGCGACGGGCTGCCGGCCCGCGCCGTGCTGCTGGCGATGAAGTCCGACCTGGGGCGGCTGGTCCGCTTCAACCAGCAGCGCGCCGGCGACCCGGAGCTGGCGATCGCCCACGAGCGCGGCTGGCGCGACTACCGCACGATCAAGGAGTTCATCTACTCTGAGCGCTGCCGCCGCGGCAGCGTCCTCGCCCACTTCGGTGACGACAGCGCCGGCCGGCCGCTGCAGCGCTGCTGCGACGTCTGCGACCCGCAGGAGTGGCTGCCCGACCCGGAGACGATCGCCGTGCGCCGGCCGCCGCGCGCCGCCAAGCCGGCGGCGCCGCCGGCCGAGCTCAGCAGCGAGGACGTCGAGCTCTTCGACGAGCTCAAGGCCTGGCGCCTGCGCGCCGCCGAAGGCAAGCCGGCCTTCACCGTCGCCCACAACTCGACCCTGGAGGCGATCGCCTCCACCCGCCCCGGCGGCGAGGAGGCGCTGCTCGCGATCCGCGGCATCGGCCCCAGCTTCGTCTCCAAGCACGCGCCGGAGGTGCTGGCGATCGTCGCCGAGCGCCGCGCCGCCTGAAGCGGGTCTTTCAGGCGGCCGCGGCTCCGCCTGCCGAGCGAGCCCTCCTGCCACCATCCGGGGTTCGACGTGATCGGCGCCGGCCACATGCGGACCGCGCTCGCGGCGCTCTGCGCGGCGACGGCTCTCTGCCTGCTCGCCGCAGCGCCGGCCGTCGCCCTCTCGCTGGTGCCGAAGGGCGACAGGGTCTTCTTCGGCGTCAGCGACACCGGCGACCCGGCCGACTTCGGCCAGTTCAGCGAGGCGCTCAGCCAGCACCCGGCGCTGATCCAGACCTTCCGCTCCTGGGGAGCCGACTTTCCCCAGTCGATCAAGCGCTGGCAGACCGCGCGGGCGCGGCCGGTCCTCCACATCACCACCGCCGACAACAGCGACGGCCACGAGCTGATCAGCCCGCGCGGGATCGCCCGCGGCGACGGCGACGCCTACCTGATCCGGCTCAACAAGCTGTTCTGGAAGAAGCGGATGCGCGCCTACATCCGGCCGCTGGGCGAGCCCAACCGCTGCCTCAACGTCTACGCCGCCTACGACTGCTCCGGGGCGGCGCGCGGCGGCGCCCACACCACCCGCTGGTACAAGCGCGCCTTCCGCCGCATCTACGTGATCGTCCACGGCGGTGGCAAGCGGCGCCAGATCAACCGCCGGCTGGGCAGGGCGGGGCTGCCGCCGCTGCGCAGCCCCCTGCGCGGCCTGCCGAAGGCGCCGGTCGAAGTGATCTGGAGCCCGCTCCCGGCCGGCTCACCAACCGTCCCCCACAACCGGCCCAAGCACTTCTACCCGGGCAGCCGCTGGGTCGACTGGGCCGGCACCGACATCTACTCCGACAACCAGGACTGGAAATCGCTCACCGGCCTCTACCGCCGCTTCTCCGGCAAGCCCTTCGCGATCACCGAGTGGGGCGTCTCGACCGGCGACGACTCGGCCTTCGTGCGCAAGCTGATGACCTGGATGGACCGCCACCGCCGCGCCAAGATGCTCCTCTATTACCAGGACTTCGGCTCGACCAGCTCCTACCGGATCCAGAACTGGCCGGCCAGCCTCAGCGTGCTGCGCAACGCCCTGCGCTCGCGCCGCTACCCCTCCTACGCCCCTCGGCCACCCAGGCGCCCGCCGCCCCCGCCGCCGCCAAGAGGAGGCATCGCCCCGGGAAAGCGATAGACGAGTGCTGCATTTGCAGCGTATGTCCGGGCAGATGCAGCGTTCGTCGGCGCTCAGCGAGCGACGACGCGGTCGGCGATGGCGCGGCGGTACTTGAACGGCTGCAGGGCGGTGATGCTCGAGTAGCCGACCAGGTAGAGGCGACGGCCGTCGGAGACGACGGCGGTGTAGGTGCCGCGGGGGTAGCGGAACTTGACCTTGCCGCTGCGCATCGCGAAGCCGGTGGTCGAGGTGTCGTCGAACTCGGCGATGTAGACGATCTCGCCGATCGCCGTCGCCGAGCCGATCACCTGGCCGCCCGCCGAGCGAATCCAGCGCGGCTCGCCGCTGCGCGCGTCGAGCGCGTAGAGGTTGCCGTCGAAGGAGCCGATGTAGACGGTCGGCGGGGAGTGGCGGGTGCTGGCGACGGCCGGCCCAGAGTAGGCGTAGCCGCCGGTCGAGTAGGTCCAGGCGATCGTGCCGTCCTTGCGGTCGAAGCTGTAGACCCGGGTGTCGTTATTGCCGGCGTAAACGCGGCCGAAGGCGACCGCCGGGGTCGAGTAGAAGGCGCCGGAGCTGCCGAAGCCCTGGCCGAGCGAGTCGCTCTGCCACTTCAGCTCGCCGCTCTTCGCGTCGACCGCGTTCATCCGACCGCCGTAATCGCCGACGTAGAGCGTGCCGCCGTAGTAGGCCGGCGCCGCCTTGACCGGGCCGGCGAGGCCGGTCGACCAGCGCAGGTTGCCGTTCCTGGTGCTGAGCGAGAACAGCTCGCCGCACTCGCAGCCGAAGTAGAGGCTGCGGCCGACGATCACCGGCGAGGACTCGGCCCGTCCGGGCAGCGGCCGTTTCCAGAGCACCCGGCCGTTGCGCGCGTCCAGCTTCAGCACGTGCCCGGGAACGAGGTTGACGACGTAGAGGCGGTTGCGGTGGAAGGTCGGCGAGGAGGCGTTGAGGCGGCCGATCCGGCGCTTCCAGATCTGCCGGCCGGTATCGGCGTCAAGCGAGATCGCGTAGCCGCTGTTGTTGACGAAGAAGAGCCTGCCGCGGGCAACCACCGGTGGGAACTCGAGCAGCGGACGGTCGGTGAAGCGCCAGATTTTCTTGAAGGGCGGGCGCACGCCTTTGGCCGGCAGGTAGCGGGTGCGGGCGCGGTCATAACCGTAGAGCGGCCAGCTGACCGTCTTGCGTTTCTGCAGCTTCGGCTTCTGCGGCTGGAAGGCGACCGCGGGGTTGTGGATGTCGGGCGGCCGCTTCAGCGCTCCGTAGGCGGCGAAGCCGACCGCCACCGAAACGGTGGCGAGCAGGCCGAGGCCGATCGCGAAGGGCCGGTGCTCGCGCCAGAGCAGGCGCGGATCGCGGGCCAGCCGCCGACGGTTCTTCCACAGCCGCCGCCAGCCGCGACGCCAGCGGCTCACGCCGTGCCCTCCCGGACGCCGGCGATCGCCCGCCGCCACAACTCGCGCTCGTCGATGCCGTGGCCCATCCGGGCCGGCTCAGTCGCCGGCGACGCCGCGGATCAAGAGCTTGATCGCCTGCTTGACAGTGGCGACGATCACGCCGCCGACCAGCGGCACGGTGGGCAGGGTTCGCACCGCGTAGGTCATCTTCGTCCCGGACCCCTCGGGCTCCAGCAGCACCGTCCCGACGTGGTCGCGGACCGGCATCCCGGAGAGGAGGGTGTAGGAGAAGCGCCGCGGCGCGTCGTAGATCAGCACCTCCTCGCGCAGCGGCGGCCCGACCGAGCTCAGCACCCGGATCGCCCCCACCCCGTTCGGAGCCGGCTCCCCCTCCCGCTCCAGCACCGACTTCCGCATCGCGGTGATCTCCGCATACCGCCGATGGTCGGTGAGCACGTCGAACACCACCTCCGGCGGTGCCTTGATCTCGCGCACAAACGTGAAGCTAGCCACGAACGGGGGAGCCTAGCGGGAGGGCCGGGTGCCCCTGCCGGCGGCTTGTACTTTTTCCGAAGGATGGCCGGTGGACGGCCATCAACTGCCTTCGGAAAAAGTTGAGCCGGCAGGGGTACCCGGTCATCCCGCCAACCGCCACCGCCGCGGGTCGCTTCCGTCCACCGCCTCGACCTCGCCGGCGATCGCCAGGTGGTCGAGGCAGGAGAGGACGATCTGCAGGACCCAGGCGCTGACCGGCGTGTTGAGGTTCTCGGCGCCGACGATCTCGCCGACGATCTCGAACCCGGTCCGCTCGCCCGCCGCCAGCGCCTCGCGCACCTTGCCGAGCAGCTCGTCCACCTGGCGGCGCGCCTCGGCGATCTTCGCCTCGGGGTCGCGGAAGGTGCGGCCGTGGCCGGGCAGCACGAGGTCGACCGCCAGCGGCTCGACCCGCTCGAGGCTGGCGAGGAACTCGCCGACCGGGTCGGGGCTGTGGCCGTGGTCGAAGAAGAGCACGGTGCGCCCGAGCAGGTGGTCGCCGGAGATCAGCAGCCGCCGCTCGGGCTGGTGCAGGACGACGTGGGAGGGCGCGTGCCCCGGCGTCTCGTGGACCTGCCAGGCGCCGAGGTCGGTCTCGACCTCGACTCCGGGCAGCAGCTCGCGGTCGGGCTCGACCAGCCTCTCGATGCCGGTCTCGTCGTCGTCTTCGCGGGACTCGCGGTAGCGCTTCAGCGATGCCGCCGGCACGCCGCTCTGCCGCGCCACCTCGATCCGCTGCTCCAGCGCCGCCGCCGGGTCGTCGGCCATCGGCCGCACGTGCTCCCAGGCCGGGTGCATCCAGAGCTCGCAACCGGCCCGCTCGACGATCGCGCCGGCGAGCCCGTAGTGGTCGGTGTGGGAGTGGGTGCAGACGACGAGGCGCACGTCCTCGAGCCCGAAGCCTGCCTGGGCCAGGGCCAGGTCGAGCTGGCGCAGCCTGCCCTCGCCGCCGATCCCGGTGTCGAAGAGGACGATCCCGCCATCTGCCGCGACCGCCCAGACGTTGCCGTGCGGGACGCCGGGCCAGGGCAGCGGCAGGCGCAGCCTCCAGATGCCGGGCAGGGCTCTCTCGGTGCGCGGCGCCTCAGGCCGCTTCGGGTTCGCCATCGCGGCAATCCTCTCAGGCCGGTCGCTCGGCGGCTGTCAGCTGGTCGAGAGGCCGATCGCGAGCAGCGGGAAGCCCGCCATCAGGCCCATGAAGGCGCCGATCGCGAGCCCCGTCCGCGTCGCCGTGCCGCGCGAGCGGGCGCCGAAGAGGAAGCCGAGCATGGCGCCGGCGAGGGCAATCGCGAGGCCGATCCAGAAGGTGCCGGGCATGGGCGGCGGCAGCCTATCGGAAGCGGGCGCGGAGGGCAGGATTCGACCGCCCGGCGGCAAACCTGACAGCCATGGAGTCCAGCCGCGGCGCCCACAAGATGCTGGTCCTCGCGGCGATGATCTTCGCCGTCTCGATGACCTTCATCGATCAGACGATCGTCGCGATCGCGATCCCCCAGCTGCAGCAGGACCTCTCGCTCTCCTCGACCGGGGTGCAGTGGATCATCAACGGCTACCTGCTCTCGCTCTCGGCCCTGTTCGCCTTCGGCGGGCGGCTGGCCGACATCGCCGGTCACCGGCGCATGGTCACGATCGGCGTCGTCGTCTTCGCCACCGCCTCGGCGCTCTGCGGGGCGACGCCGGAAACCGGCATCGCGGAGACCTGGATGATCTTCTTCCGCGTCATTCAGGGGGCGGGCGCGGCGCTGATGTTCCCGGCTGCGCTGGCGATCGTCCTCGGCGCCTTCCCCGTCGGCGAACGCGGCCGCGCGCTGGCGATCTTCTTCGGCGTGGCCGGCGCCTTCACCTCGATCGGGCCGATCGCCGGCGGCTACCTGACCGAGTGGACCTGGCGGGCGATCTTCTGGATCAACGTGCCGGTCGCGATCGCCGCCCTGGTCATGACCGCGATCTCGAAGCCGGCCAACGAGAAGCACCCGGCGCCGCTCGACTACCGCGGCGCGCTGCTGATCTCCGCCGGCATGGGCATCGCCGTGCTCGGCCTGCAGCAGTCGAGCGTCTGGGGCTGGGGCAACCCGGTCACCTGGGTCTGCATCGCCGCCGGGCTCGCGCTGATCGCCTGGTTCGTCCGCTACGAGCTTGGCCTGAGCAGCCCGCTGATGCAGATCCGCACCTTCAAGGACCGTGCCTTCGCGGTCGACAACGCCGTCCTCTTCCTGCTCATGATCGCCTTCGTGCCGCTCTTCTTCTTCGCCAGCATGTACGCGCAGATCGCGCTCGGCGAAAGCGCCTCGGAAACCGGCCTCTACCTGCTGATCTTCTTCGCCGGCTTCTTCGTCGCCACGCAGTGGGGCGGCAAGATCCTCGACTCGCGCGGGGCGCGGCCGGCGATGGTGCTCGGCTGCGCCGTCGGCGCGGTCGGCTTCGCGCTCTGGGCGAACCAGATGCCCGAGCTGTCGATCGGCTCGCAGTGGCCCTTCATGGTCCTCGCCGGCGCCGGCGTCGGCCTCGTCCTCAGCCCGGCCAACACCGACGCTATGAACCGCGTGCCGCGCAGCCGCTACGGCGAGGCGACCGGGATCACGCAGACGGTGCGCAACTTCGGCGCCAGCCTCGGCCTGGCGGTGCTGGGCACGGTGCTGATCCTGGAAAACAAGTCGAACCTCGAGTCGACCCTGGGCGAAGAGGGGATCCCCAAGTCGCAGGCCGACCAGATCGCCGCCGGGCTGAGCGAATCGGGCGGCGGCAGCGAATCGGCCTTCGCCGAAAGCGCCGGGGCCGGCGCGCAGAAGATCTTCGCGGCCGTCCAGTACGACTTCGCGCTCTCCTCGCGCACGGTCTTCTACGGGATGGCGGCGGCGATGGCGGTCGCCTTCGTCGTGGCGCTGATCTGGATGCCCGCCGGCAAGGCGCCCGATCTAGACGCCGAGGAAGCGGAGCCGCCGCTCAGCGAGCGGGCTTGACGCGGGAGCCGGCTCCGCCGGCGCTGGCGGGGGAGGACGCGGTCGAGGTTTGAACCGCTATGCGACCCAAACCTCGACCACCCCGCTGGTACGTTGGGCGGCAATGGGTCGGCGGATGGCACTGGCGGGCGCGCTGCTCACGCTTCTCTCCCTCGCCGCGCCCGGCGCCGCCGTGGCGGGCGGCGAAGCCGGCGGCGCCGGCAAGTCCGCCGCGCAACGCCTGATCGAGGCCTACGCGCCGCGGCTGATGCTGCGCGAACGGGACGAAATCTGCGACACCGACGGCGAGCAGTACGAGGCGACGACGGTCGACACCGTGCTCGGCAACCCGGCCGTGGAGCTGACCGAAGCCGACAAGAACGGCAACGAAACCACCTTGGTGAGGGCGCCGGACGCGGCCGAGATCGCCGGCCTCGGCGACGGGCGCCACCTCAACCTGCCCGGCGAGCCGCTCGGCGACACCTGCGAGTACGCCCGCGACTTCGCCGCGCTCAAACGCGAAGGCAAGGCACCCGCCGTCACCTACGCGCACATCGCCCGCGAGGCCGGGCGTCCCGGGCTCGCCGTCCAGTACTGGTTCTTCTGGTACTTCAACCAGTTCAACGACCTGCACGAGGGCGACTGGGAGGGGATGCAGGTCGTCTTCGAGGCCTCCGACCCGCGCCGCGCCCTCGCCGAGGGGCCGAGCGAAGTCGGGCTCTTCCAGCACGGCGGCGGCGAGAAAGCGGCCTGGAGCGACGGCAAGGTCGAGAAGGAGGGAACGCACCCAGTCGTCTACCCGGCGGCGGGCTCGCACGCGACCTTCTACGACGCCGCGGTCTACGTCGAGAACGGGCGCAAGGGCTCGGGGGTCGGCTGCGACAACACGACGGCCCCGCACGAACGGCTCGAGGTGCGGCCGGTCCAGGTCCCAACCCGGCCGGGGCCGGACAGCCCCTACCGCTGGCTCGAGTACGAAGGCCGCTGGGGCCAGTTCGAGAAGGGGTTCAACAACGGGCCGACCGGGCCGGCGCTGAAGGACCGCTGGCTGGCGCCGATGACCTGGATGGAGGAAATCCGCTCGACCAGCCCGCGGCTGCCGGCCGGCTCGATCGCCGGCCCGACCGTGACCAAGTCGTTCTGTGGCGCAGTCGAAGAGGTCACCTCGTTCCTCAACCACACCCAGGACACGCCCTGGGTGCTGCCGCTGATCCTGGTCGCCGTGCTGGCGCTGCTCACCTTGATCGCCTGGCGCACGCGCTGGCGGCCGCTGAACCTCGACGAGCCGCGCTCGAGCCGCGCCTTCGGCCAGCTGCTGCTCGCCGCCGGCGGGCTCTACCGGCGCCACTGGCGGGTCTTCGGCGCGATCGGGCTGACCGCGATCCCGATCGTCGGCGGCTTCAACGCGCTCACCTTCCTGCTCACCGGCGATCCCGGCCGCCGGCTCGACGACGAGACCGGTCTCTCGGGCCTGCACGTCGCGCTCGGCGAAATCCTCAGTGGGATCGGCGCCCCGATCGCCGCGGCGATCATGGCCGCGGTGGTGATCGCGGCGATGCGACAGGTCGCCGAGGACGGCGAGGCGAGCTTCGTCGCCGCCTACCGCGCGATGTGGGCGCGCTTCCGCCGTGTCGTCGGCGCGCAGCTGCTCGCCTCGCTGGCCATCCTCGGAATGGCGATCACGGTCGTCGGCCTTCCCTTCGCCGCCTGGAAGTACGTCGGCTGGCTCTTCATCCAGCAACAGATCATCTTCGAGGACAAGCGCCCCCGCGAGGCCTTCCGCGACAGCTCCGCGCTGGTCCGCGGGCGCTGGTGGTACGCGCTGCGCGTCGCCGCCGTGTTCGTCGTCATCGGCGTCGTCACCGGGCCGGTGCTCGGCTTCGCGCTGATCTTCACCAACATCTCGCTGCTGCTGATCAACGTGATCGGCACGCTCGTCTTCGCCCTGCTCGTGCCCTACGTCGCGATCGGCCAGACGCTGCTCTACTTCGATCTCGAGATCGCGGGCACGACGGAGAAGACCCGCTGGCGCGAACGCCTGCCCTGGCGAACGCGGCGGGACGAGCAGCCGCCGCCCGCGGCGGCTGCGGCGTAGCCGGCTCGGTAGCGTTGTGGCCGTGAAGCTGCTCGCCTTCAGCGACCTGCACCGGGATCTCGGCCAGGCAGCGGCGCTGGTCGAGATGTCGGCCGCGGCCGACGTCGTGATCGGCGCCGGCGACTTCGCCTCGGTGCACGAGGGGCTGGAGGAGGCGATCGGCGCCCTCGCCGCGATCGAGACGCCGACCGTTCTCGTCCCCGGCAACAACGAGACCGACGCGGCGCTGCGCGGGGCAACGGCCGGCTGGGACGCCGCCACCGTCCTGCACGGCGGCGGCACGACGATCGACGGGGTCGAGTTCTACGGCCTCGGCGCTGGCGTCCCGGTCACTCCCTGGGAGTGGAGCTTCGACCTCGACGACGAGGCGGCGCGGGAGAAGCTCGGCGCTTGCCCCGAGGGAGCGATCCTCGTCCTCCACTCGCCGCCGCAGGGCCACTGCGACGCCAACGGCGGCGGCGACCACTTCGGCAGCGCCGCCCTGCTCGAGGCGATCGAGGCCAAGCGGCCCCGCCTGGCCGTCTGCGGCCACATCCACGAGTCCTGGGGCTGCCAGAGCCGGATCGGCGAGACGCCCGTCTACAACCTGGGCCCCGCGGGCACCTGGCTCGAGGCCTAGCGGTCGCCGGCGATCGCTTGAGCCGTCGCGGGGCCGTCCGGCTGGGCGCCGTCGCGGTCGCCGCGGTCCTCGTCGCCGAGGGGGCGGTCTGGCTGCTGCGGCCGGCCGGGGCGGCGATCGCGCCCGCCGCCGTCGCCGAGGGGGCTTACTTCAGCGCCGCCGAGCTGGCGCGGGCGGCCGAGTTCCGCGACGTCCAGAGGTTGATCGGGCTGGCGGCGCTGGGGGTCCAGGGCGGCGTGCTGGTCACGCTGGCCGTGTGGCGGCCGGCGGCACTGCGGCGGCTGCTGCGGGCGGCATCGCGACGGCCGCTGCTCGGCGGCGCCGCGGTCGGCGCCGGGATCGCGCTGACGCTGGCGGTCGCGGCGCTGCCGCTGGGGGCGCTCGCCCAATCGCGCGCCCAGGACGTCGGCCTCTCGACCCAGACCCTCGCCGCCTGGCTCGGGGATCGGGGGCGCTCGGCCGGAGTCTCCTTGCTCCTGGCGGCGCTCGGCGGCGCCGTCGCCGTGGCCCTCGTGCGCCGCCTCCGCGGCCGCTTCTGGCTCGGCGCCTCGGCGTTCGTGATGACCGGCGCGGTGGTGCTGATCTGGCTGGCCCCGGTGCTGCTCGCGCCGCTCTTCAACCGCTTCGAGCCGCTGCCGGAGGGCCGCGCCCGGGCCGAGGTCCTGGCCCTGGCCGAGCGGGCCGGGGTCGACGTCGGCGAGGTCTACCGGGTCGACGCCAGCCGCCGCTCGACCGCGCTCAACGCCTACGTCGGCGGGATCGGCACGACCAAGCGCGTGGTGATCTACGACAACGCCCTGCGCGAGCTGCCGCCGGGCGAGCTGCGCGCCGTGGTTGCCCACGAGCTCGCCCACGTCGACGAACGCGACATCCTGCGCGGCCTCGCCTTCGTGGCGCTCGTCACCCCGCTGGGGATGCTCTTCGTCCAGCTCTCGGCGGGGGCGCTGGCGCGGCGCCGCGACGACGACCTCCGCACCCCGGCCGGCCTGCCCGCCCTCGCCCTGGCGACCGCCGCGACGGCGCTCGTCCTCGGCGTCCCCGGCAACCAGCTCTCGCGAGCGATGGAGGCGCGAGCGGACGCCTACGCCCTCGAGCTGACCGGCGACCCCGACGCCCAGATCGCCCTACACCGCCGCCTCGCCATAGCCAACATCGCCGACCCCAGCCCACCACCCATCCTCCACACCATCTTCGGCACCCACCCGACGGCGATGGAAAGAATCGGCGCGGCGGCGGCACACACGCGAATCGCGCCGATCCGACATTAACCCCACCCCGCTGTGGTAAATGTCGGATGCGGTCCCCGGATCGCGAGGATCATGCGCCCCCGCAAACGCGCCCGACAGGATTCGAACCTGTGACCTTCGGTTTCGTAGCCCGAGCCCGTGGGTCGGCTGGACTACGTGAAGCCCGGTTTCAAGCGGTTTCCGGCGGATCGAGTGCGGCTGGGGTCAGCTGGGATCTGTGGGGCATGTTGCCCCATTTGTTGCCCCAGTAGCGCCTGGAAGCGGTGTTCGCCGGTACCCTTGGAGGCGTGAGCACCCGCGAGAAAGTCGAGAAGCTGCTCGATCGGCTCTCCGAGGACGAGCTGGCGGCTGAGTACAAACGGCTGAGCCAGGCCGTCGAGGGCGAGCCAGCTGTCGATGACTTGGGCGATCTGGAGCGATTCAGCGCGAGCGCGTCGCGAGGCGTCCTCCGCCACATGACCGAAGACGAAGAGAAGGCCGGCGTCTCCTGGGAGGAGTTCCGGCCGCGGTGAGGCGCGGCGAGGTCTGGTGGCATGAGCCGCCGGATGAAAAACCACGGCCGGTCCTCGTCCTCACGCGCGACGACGTGATCGCCCGCGCGCTCGATGTCGTCGCGATGCCTGCGAGCAGGACGGCGCACGACTGGCTGACCGAGGTCGAAGTCGGACCCGAGGACGGAATGCCGACGACATCCTTCCTCGTTGCTGAGAACACACTTTCCGCTGAGAAGGCCTACCTGACTCAGCGCATCACCGAGCTCGGCGCCGCGAAGATGGAGGTCGTCTGCCGCGCGCTGGCGGCGGCAACAAGTTGCGGCTGACCATCGCTAGTGGACGGCCACCAAGGAGAGCACCTAGCTGCCGGCAGCACTGGTGCAAGCCTCTTCAAAGACCTGTGCGAAAGTTTCACGGTCGACTGCCGCTTCGATCGGCTCAGCGGCGCTGGCGTGGCAGAAGACGCGCAGCTTTCCGGCCTGCTCGCGCAACTTCTCGCCGTATTGCTCCCACGTCGTACTCGCATGAGCCCTGCCGACTGAGCTTCCATCGCGGCGGAGGGCACGCCGTTCGGTCTCAAGAACATAGTAGAGCGGAATCTCGGACCCCGGCTTCGAGTTCGGTAGATCAACAAGGATCACCGGGAGCCGGCTTTGGACCCGGGTCTCGACGGCCTTCACAGTGGTCGGGTTGAGCGTAATCGTCTCGGGGCGGCTGCCTGCCGCCAAACCCACCCGCTGTGAGATCTCGCGCTCCATCTGCTCATAGGCCTCAAGCTTCTGCCGGTTGTTGAGTCCATCCCACTTCTCTGCCAACTCTAAACCGAGCTTATTCTCGCCACCCAGGGACCAGACATGCAGCCGCTTGAAGAGGACGCGGGTACGGATCGAGCGCAGGAGTTCGTGGTCTTTGACGTTCTCCTTTTTCATGTACTCCTCGAGGTAGGCGAGCACGGCAGCGTCGGTTGCCGCCAGCCCACCAAGCTCGGCCGCTGCAATTGGCAATGCCTCGCGCTGTAGCTCGGCGTTGTCGTCCTCGGGCGGGACGAAAAGCTGCGGCACGCCTGGCGTCAGCGCCTCCGGCAGACTCATCGAGAAATGCTCGAATTCACTCACAAACTGGTTGCGCTTCGAGTTAGAGTCAGCAAGGTGCACGGCGAGGCGCTGTACGGCGCGAGCCAGCATCGCCTTCATCGAACGCACCGTGTGGTGCCAGTAGACCTGTGAGTACATCTCGCTGCGAGCCACAGCCAGCGACTCTGCCGCTACCCGTGCCTTCTCATGGACCCCAATACAAGCCACCGACTTGCCAGAGTTGTTTTTCGTCACGATCACCGTAACGCTGCTAGCAATGCGCTCGTCGTCCACCGCCTGGCCGTACGGCACGCCGAGGCGGCTCGAATCACGTGCCAAATAGTCGAGCTTGTCACCGTCGATTGCGCCGTCAATGATGCTATGAAGGATCCGGTCCTTGATTTCGGAAACCGTACGATCAAGTCTCACTTCGAGAAGCTGGACGAGACGCTCCTCACTCAGCTGCCACGACTCCAATTGCCGCTTTATTGATGGAAGCTGGAGAGGACGAAATCCCGCGCTCTTCGTGTTGCGCCCGCCCTGTAGCACCGCCCTGGTGAGTCGCTTATGGTCGAAGAGCGAGGAGTCAATCTCCTCTAGGTCGTGTGCGTGAGGGAACTGCCCCGTGTCGTGAAGCAGCGAAAGCGCGAGGATTGCCGCCAAGTCTTCCGCAGTCATCACCTGGCGGAAGAACGGTGAGTACGGGTCATTGTAAAGGCTACGCACCAAGCGGCAGGTGTTCGCGTAGGTCCCGAGGCTATGCTCAAGCCGAGAGTGGGTCGCCGTCGGGTAGACCTGGCTAACGATGCCGAGCTGGGTTATTGAGCCAAGTCGGCGGACCAGCGAGTGCTCTAACAACTCTTTGACCCGCGGCGTTAGCGTCGCCGGACCTTGCGGGCCAATCTGGATTCTGTTCGGCGAGTAAGGATCTAGCTCAGGTACATCCTGCATCAGGTCGCGCCGGCCGGAAAGCTTCTCGATGCATTCGATCACTTCCTCGATCGTTTCGATCTGGAGCGTGTCTACAATCTTTGGCTCTAGATTGATCTGCTTCCACAGCCAGTCATAGCCGTCAGAGGATCCCAACATCCGTGCCGCCATCAACAGCAGATACTTACGGACGTAAGGGTCAACTTGAAAACTCAGCTTGCTTGGGACGCCACTGTCGATCTCGTAGCCAAGCCACGCGAGAATCGTCTTTCCGAAGCAGATGATGTCCCACTCCTTGCGAATCTTTCCGCGAGTGATCGCACCGGAATAATTGTCCGGATCAGACTCCGACTTTGAGGTCATGAAGCTCAATAATTCCCTCGGGGCGTAGGCGCTCGTTACGCCAACCCGCGTCTCACCGCGGTCGCCGGGATGCACTCCCTTCGTCGTCCCTAGATCCATGATCACTGGCCTCCCAGCCTCATCGATCATTACGTTGTCGGGCTTCAAATCCAGATGCACAAGATCAGCGGAGTGAAGAGCCTCAATCGCATCCGCGGTTCTCCTAATCACTTCGGCTAGATCCTTATCCTGGCGCCTTTCAAGATAGGTTTGCGAGTCGCGGCCGGTCACCAGGTCCATCACGTAAAACGGCGTTGGCGCACCGTCTCGAGATCCAACCGACCCAGCGGAGTGAATGCCAACGATGCCGCTGTGGCGAACTTCGGAGAGCCGCGCGATCTCCTTCGAGATCATTTCTGCGTAAAGGTCTTGGCTCTCAGGTTTGGGTCGGGGGAACTTAAGAGCGCAGGCGCGGTTGCCGAGACCCTTGTCCTTGCACTTGAGGACTATCCCAAGACCACCAACACCGAGCGCAGTGGCATCGATGTATCGGTCTTGAGCCTTGTCAAGGCACACCAAGGCGTCCTTGACGCCGTCCTTCTCTTTCGGCCAGGCAATCTTGCGGGTGTCGCTCTTCGCATATATCCCGGCAAGTTCATCAATGATGCGATCGATATCCCAGTTGGCACCCATAGCGGGGCGGTAGCTTATCGGTACGACCGGGTGCAATGAGAACTGGTGATCTACGAGGAAAGATCCAGAGGCGGTGCCTCGTCGCCGGGGAGCAGATGCGTGTAGCGGGTCAGCGTGAAGGCGGCGAGTGGTGGCCGAGGGCGCGGCTCAGTTGGAGGAGGTTGGTGCCCTGGGTCAGGTGGAGCGAGGCGAAGGTGTGGCGGAACGTGTGGAAGCCTGCCCACGGAGCGCCGACCTCCTCCGCTAGCGGCTTGAGGACGCGGCGGCGGAGGTTGCCGGGGTCAAGCGGGCCTCCGGCTTCGTTGGGGAAGACGAGGGCGGTCGAGTCTTGGTCGGGCTGGGCGGCGAGGTGGTCGCGCAGGTTGGCGGCCACGAAGGTCGGTAGGCGAACCTCGCGGCGGCCGTGCCTGCTCTTGGGCGGCTCGATTCGTTCGCGGACGATGGCGCGGCGGATGCAGACCTCGGGCTCGTTGGCGTCGAGCTGAAGGTGCAAGCGCTGGAGGGCGATCGCCTCGCTGATCCGCAGGCCGCAGGTCGCCAGGAGCTCGAAGAGCGGCCGGTGGCGCTCCGGGGCCATCGCCAGGATCGCGGCGAGCTGCTCGCGGCTGAAGACTTTGATCTCCTCCGTCTCGCCCTCGAGCCGCTCGCGCTGGGGCAGCGCGAGGCCCTGGGCCGGGTTGTGGCGGATCAGGCCCTCGCGCTTGGCGGTCGCCAGGGCCGCGCGGACCGGGATCGAGATGTTGGTGATCGTGCGGTCGCCGAAGCGCCTGCCCTGCTCCTGCTCGTCGGCGAGCCAGTCGAGGAATCGGGCCAGTTCGTAGGTGGTCAGCTCGGTGAGCTTCAGCCTGCCGGAGAAGTAGCGGCGGGCGTAGAGGCGGATCAGGCGGAGATATTCGTCGCGGGTGTTCTCGCGAAAGCCCCGGCGGCCCTGGCCGCGGTAGCGCTCTACCCACTCCTCCAGGTAGCGCAGGAAGGAGATCGTCGTGCGCTCCTGCAGCTCGCCGCGGTCGCGATCGGTCTCGCTCTCGCGCTTGATCCGCTTCGCCTCCTCGTAGGTGCGGGCGCTGCGCTTGCGCTGCCTGCCGGCGCTGCGGAAGACGCAGACGTAGCCGAGCACGTCGCCGTCGGCGCCGAGCCGCTTGAAGACGCCAGGCGCCTTGGTCTTGACGAGCCGCCGCTTGTCGCCGCACCTGGATCGGCCGCAGGGACCGACGTATCCTGGGAAACGCTCATGAGCTTGTACCTCGTGAGCCAGGGGCGGGCCGTTCAGGCGGCGCCGCCCCGTTTTCGTTGTCGGACAAGACGTTAACAGGACAATCGGGACCCCCAGAAGGCTTTGACGGCCTCGTTCGCAGCTCGTTGTCTACTTCGCACTGCTGCTCGTTCTACGGCTCGCATCGCCTGACGCAGATGACGGCGCAAAGCCGCTTGTCGCCTGCGATTGGGACGGTGCCGCCTCGCTGACATCTATATGTCGCACTGGGGTTCGCTACGGGGTTCGCATGGGGGTTCGCACGCCCGACAGCGGGGACTGCCTGGAAACCGCTTGTCACTTGGCGTTCCGGTTTCGTAGACCGAGCGCCCGCTTGCCAGAGCCGTTTGCGGAGACAATGCGACCGATATGCGACTTGTCCGGTGCGGTCGTTTCGACCGAAGGTCGTAGAGGCGAGCGGTATCATCCGAGCAGTGACCGCGAAGGAGACACTTCTCCAGCAAGCGCCGCAATGGAACGACGCGCAGGCGACCGCCGCGCTCCGTGTAGTGGAGGCGCACGACGAGCTGGCGTCATACCTCGATGAGCAGGTCCCTTCGGCCGACGAGCGTGAGGACCGCTGGGCAGCCGAAAACGCCCGCGAGGCTATCCGCGAGGAGCGGTGGTAGCCCGCGGCGAGGTCTGTTGGCTGGAGCTGGCAGAGGAGGGGCGCCGGCCGGTCTGCGTCCTGACACGCGACGAGGCGATCCCGAAATTGCAAAACGTCGTCGTCGCGCTGGTCACCCGCACGATCCGCGGCATCGAGAGCGAGGTTCAACTCGACGCAAGCGACGGCATGCCCCGCGAGTGCGCAATCAGCCTCGACAACCTGCGAACCGTGCCAAAAGCTCTCCTGGTCGAGCCGATCACCGAGCTGGGTGCCGACAAGATGACCGACGTCTGCCAAGCCCTTGAGGCTGCGGCTGGCTGCCGCTAACCCCTTCTGCGCGAGATAGAAGGCTTACCCGATACTGCGTTCAACCGGCCAAGCCCTGACTCTCCGCGTCAGAGCGCAACCGCCTCATCGAGAACTCGGTCGCGCATATAGGGCGACACGCTGGCCTCGGTCACGACATCCACCTCGACCCCAAGGCTGTCCTCTAGATCATCGGACAGCGCAATCAGGTCAAACAGGCTGCGGCCTTTAGCCATATCGACAAGAAGATCGAGATCGCTGGAGGCACCCTGCTCCCCACGTCCGGTAGAGCCGAAAACGCGCACGTTGCCCGCCCCATGGGCGGTGGCGATACGGCGGATGTCCTCTCGGATCTCCGGAATGGCGATAGGGCGAGAGATTTTCTCATGCTCAAGCATCACCTCAATCGTACGCCCATATCCGGCCAAACCATTTCCAGGGACGCCTCAGCCTGCCCTCGGTGATGCGATTCGCCAGCTTCGCCGCGAACGGGGCGTCACCCAGGAACACCTCGCCGAAGATGCCGACCTCACCGCCGCAACGCTTCCCTGATCGAGCGCGGGCGCGCCAACCCGACCTGGGGCACGGTCCGGGGAATCGCCGCCGCCCTCGATGTCTCGATGGGAGAGCTGGCCAAGCTCGCCGACGAGATCGCCGCTGGCGAAAAATGAGACCAGGATGAGACCTCGACCTCGCGGAACGCCCCGGAATCGGCAGGAAGCGCGCGGAACGTCGATTCAGGCCGAAGCCGCGCAAACGGCTCTGCAATAGGCAAAACGCGGCCTGACCCGGAACAACGCGGAACGCGCCTGACAGGATTCGAACCTGTGACCTTCGGTTTCGTAGACCGAGGGGCTCGCGCTTGCTAGGGCCGTTTGCGGCGATTCTGCGACCGGAATGCGACTTGTCCAGTACGGTCGTTCGGCCGCCGAAGTCAACCTCTTGACCAAGAACTAGCGGACCATCCGGTGGTAGCGATCCTTCTCAACCTCCGCATAGGGTGGCCCCACCAGTCGAAAACCATGGCGTTCCCAGAAGCGACGGCTACGGAAATTGTCCACGTGGCACTCCAAGGTAAGAGGCATTTCGTCGCTAGAGTTCTCATCCGCAAAGGCGCGACCCTCCACGGTGGCGTAGACGAGATCCGCGACCTTTGCGCCTGACCGATCGGTGCGTCCTTGGTAGCGCTTGTCGAGGCCAAACCAGGCGATTCCTAGATGACGATCTACCGGCTCCGTCCCGAACGCTTCGACGTAGGTCCAGGTTCCAAACCCAGCGATAAGCTCTTGGTCCTTATCGACCGCTAAGAGCGTCCGATCTCTCCATGCTTGAGATCCGGACCAGATCCATTGACGGATCCAGTTATTGACTTCAAGCTCATACGGCTCGCTACCACAGTCGAATCCCTGAAGCGGATCGCGATCATCAGGACGAAGACGACGAGTGCGCAGTTCTATTGGGAAACCTACTCGTCAAACGGAAGTGGATCCGTTGCTAGCGGCTTTCGCTGACGAACAGCAAGGTGGATCACATCGGCTTGTTCAGGCGTGTAGGTCCGGGGGCCAAATCTCAGGGCCTCCTGAGTCTCAAATGAGACCACCGGGACTTCCATCTCGGTGAACTCTGCTTCAGAATCCGCGAAGGAGCCAGGGTGAACCTCACTGAGGTCGTTCATCTCAATCCAGGGAACCTCATGGACCTCTTCTTGAGGACGGATAAGCACAGCTGAGTTGCTCATTTGGCTTCAACCCTCCCTAAGTCATCGGCCGTCAACATTGCACAAAGCCCATCTGCAAGACTTTCCTGCGCGGAGCGCGCAGCATTCCAGAACTCGGTCGCAGAAGCGGCAAGGCCCTCTGTTTTGCTATCCAAAGATCCGCTGATCACTCCATCGCAGAACACCGCGACATCGGGAAAATCTTCTTCTTGCCAGCGGGCCAGCGACTGCTGCCTCGCCTCTCCAGCCCGACCGGCAAGTCGCGCAAGACGCATTGGAGCCTCATCGGATCTAATGATGCCAAACTCGATCGTGCCGCTTGCATCTAAGCCCTCAACAACGACATCGGTAAGAACAGCCCAATCGCCGAAGTTGAACCTGCCGGGCAAATCCCCCAAGATCCGGCCATAGCCACGTTTTATGGCCTCATCGAGATCCACGTCAATCTCGATGATGTGCTGAAAGGAAGCCGAGACTGCGCGGGGAAATGCCGGCCCAACTTCTTTGACAGCGATGTCGAGGGCCTCCAAGGCCCTATCTGGGTCGGCCCTGGGCGAGAGTAGCCGTAGATCTACGCCGTCTTTTTTGATGGTCAGACGGTCGCGCGACTCGAAGAGCTGAGCGTCCACAAAGCCCTCCTCAATGCGAAATGCGCGCAAGACTCCCTGCTCCTCGTATTGCTTGAGGAGGTCGGCTTGCTTTGCATAGAAGCGAAGCTCGGGACGCCAGTAAAGATGGAGGCTTTGAGTCCAAGGCACAGACACGATCACTACTTTAGCCGTGCGCTCCTCGAAAGAACAAGGCTCTGTTCTCCTGAGGGTGCTCGCCCAATCCGATCCAATCGATCTCCCGTTGGTCCGACGTCGCCTAGCCGATTGCCGCTCGAACGGCCGTCCCGCTTTCGCCGGTGGCATGCGTATACCTGGCCAGCATCGTCTCGACGCGGTGCCCGGCGATCTCGGCTAGATCGGCGTCGTTGACGCCTGCGGCGCGAAGGTGGGTGACGTAGGAGTGGCGGCACTCGTGGGGGCGGATGTCTAGGCCGGAGGCTTCTTGAGTCGGCTTCCAGATGTCGCGGTAGAAGTTGCGCTCTCGCCACATGCGGCCGGTGGGAGTCGTGAAGAGGAGATCGTTGTCGGGGTCGTTGAGGTTGATCTGGGCTTCGAGCATCCAGGCGAGGGTCGCGGGGACGGGGACGGTGCGGCCGGCGTCCTGCTCGCCGTGATCGGTCTTGGTGCCCTGGAGGACCGCGCCCTCATGGGCGGTGCGGACGACCTTCAGCGTCTCGCCGTCGAAAGCCTCGCGGCGCAGGGGCAGAATCTCTCCCAGCCTCATGCCGGTGTCGGTGAAGACGCGGACCATCGCCTCGTAGGGGCCGGCCGCCTTGGCGAAGCGGTGCATCTCCTCGAAGCTGAACACGCGGATCGGGCGGCGCTTTTTCGTCGCTCGCGGGTCGCCGGCGCGGACGCGGACGCCCTTGAACGGGTTGAGGTCGGCCACTTCGTCGGTGATTGCGTCCTCGGCCATTGCCGAGAGCGAGCGGAGGATGCCGATTGCTCCGGTGGTCGCCCGACCTTCGACGCGCAGCATGTGGTCGATCAGGGCGAAGGCGTGGCGGCGGCGCAGCTCGCGCAGCGGCCAGTCCCGCAGCGCGATGCCCTCGACCTCGACGTGGAGTACGCGGCTGATGCGATGCTCGTTCGTCGCGTTCGTCCGCTCCGATCGCGGGTGGCGCTCCGTCCAGCTGATTGCATACGCGCCCAGGGTGTCGGGCCTGTCGGCAACGCCATACGCCTCTTCAATCGCCTGCTGCGCGTCAGCTTTGCGCTCGAAGGTCCCCTTGCCGCGATTCCACGCCGGCTTGGCGATGTGGTGCTTGCCGTCCCTGCCGGTGTAGCGGGCTACCCAGACCACCTTGCCCGAGGGGTTGCGGCGCTTTACGGGCGACTCGCGCCTCATGCCGCTTCCTCCCTCCGGCTTTCGAGGAAGGCATCGACATCGGCAGGGTCGATCCGCCTTGCGGCTCCGAGCTTGTAGCTGGGCAGTTCGCCGCGCCTGATCCAGTTGCGGATCGTGCGATCCGAGACGGCGAGGTAGCTGGCCAAGCTTCGCTCGGTGAAGAAGGTCGGAGTAGGTGCAGGGCTTCGCGTCATGCCCCCTATGTCCGCGTAGAGGGCAAATTGCCCCACAGAGTCTTGGAATCGCCCGGAACCGAGCGCCGCGAAAGACCGAAGGTCAGACCCGTCCGGGCGGCCATACAAGCGGCCCTCCGCACGGCGAAGCCGTGCCAAAATGGGCCGCTGGCCGCACCGGGGAAATCGGCCCGACTTCGCTTGCTGACTTTTTACATCAAGAAGGTGCGTCCCAGGCACGGAGCCGGGGGGTTCATAGTGTGTCGGGTGTTCGGGGTTGGTAGCTGGGAGAGGCTGATCCGAAAGACGGCATGGGTCTCGGGGGAACCTCGGTGCAGCTTCGAGAACACCCGGTAGCTGGTCGCTGTGGCTTGCTCGGTTGCCTGATTCGGTTCTTGGTCTCATCTTGGATTTGGGATGGATGAGACTCGGGTGGATCAGACGTCCCCGGTCTCCCCGCGGCCTCGCGTCGCCGCGAACTGGCCGGGGCGGGCGAAGCCCGGCGACCACTCGATCCCGGCGACCAGCTCGCTCAGGTGGACACCGACCGCGCCCGCGAGCTTGATCGCGGTGTCGATGCGCGGGATGCGTTCGCCGCGCTCAAGCAGGCCGATCTCGGTGCGGTGCAGCGAGGCGCGGATGCCGGCCTCTTCCTGAGAGAGGCCGGCATTTTTGCGGGCATTCCTGAGGTTGTCGCCGAACCGCGCCGCGATGGCGGCGCCGCTCGGAGTGGCCATCAGGTCGTCTCCAGCCGCGCGTAGCAGCGCGCCGCCTTCGTCGGCACTACGAACGGGCCTTCGCAGTTGAGCAGCCCGCAGCTGACGAGATCTCGCACCGCCCGCTCGATCACGTCGTTGCTCTCGAAGTCGCCCCGCTTGGCGTAGAGCGCCCGGCATAGCTCGGGGATCGTGAGCTGTGCTGGATGCTCATCGAGCAGAAACACCAGAACCGCCCGTTCCGCTTGCAGCTGCTCCGCCTCGTAGGGCGTGGGGTCGGATGCGGGGCAATCCGTAGGGTTTGGACAGGACATGGGGAGCTTCGCCTCCTTGTGTCTCAGGCGGCCCGTCGTGTGCAAGCACTTCGGGTCGCCGCTTGTTGGAGCCGGTAGCTCGTTACCGTTCCCGCTGCGACGGGGCGAGTTCCGCTTGACCCGTCGCCACGGGGCCGGCGACTCCACTCGCGCGGCCCCACTTATGTTTGAGGGGAGAAGGCTACCAAACTTCAAGGTATGCATTGAAACGCGATACGCGCCAGACGCCGCATCCACAGCCCGCCCTCGGGAAGGCGATTCGGCAGCTACGTCGAGAGCGGGGTGCCAGCCTCGAAGCTCTCGCTCCGAAGGCTGGCCTCGCACTCAACACGCTCTCGCTGATCGAGCTGGGCCAGGCCAACCCGACTTGGGAGACCGTCAAGGGGATCGCGGCGGCGCTCGGCGTATCGATTGCCGACATCGCCAACCTCGCCGACAGGTTCGCGGACGGCGAAAAATGAGACAGAAATGAGACACTCGCGCGCTGGAACCGCCCGGAAGCGCCCGGAGAGACACGGAACGCCGATCCGAGCCGAAACCACGCAAACCGCTCTGCACCGGGAAATGCGCGGCGTCGAAAGGAACGCAGCGGAACGCGCCTGACAGGATTCGAACCTGTGACCTTCGGTTTCGTAGACCGACGCTCTATCCAACTGAGCTACAGGCGCGGGATGAGGCGGGTGGCGCCTCCGGGGGGATTCTATGGGGTCAGCGGCCTTGGAACTCGGCGTGGCCGGGGCCCTGGGCGAGGAAGGTCTTGACGGCCCGCTGCAGATCGGAAGGCTGGTTGCCTCTCGACGCCGGGCGCGCCGGCATCCGGGACGCCTCAGGGCACGCGGTGGACCTCGAAGAGGTTGGTCCCCAACTCCTGGTCGAGCAGGCCGGCGACGATCGCGATCAGCTCTCCCGGCTTGGCGACGCCGTGGCGGCCGGCGAGCGCGGCGCAGTCGTCGAGCAGCTCGTGGACGTCGGCGACGTGATCGCTGAGCACCGCGCTGACGCCGAACAGCAGGTTGAGCCGGCGCACGGTCTCGATCCGCGGCGAGACCGCCAGCACCGGCACGTTCGGCCGGTGGGCGGAGACTAGGCGGGCGCTGCGGCCGCTGGTCGTCGGCACCACGATCGCCGCCAGGTTGAGCCTGTAGACGGAGCCGACGGCGCTCTGCGCGACCGAGTCGGCGACGTCCTGGGTCTGCTGGTCGGTGCGGGTGAAGAGCCACTCCCCGTAGGGCAGGTCGGGCTCGGTGGCGCGGGCGATCCGGTCCATCGTCCGCACCGCCTCGACCGGGTGGCGGCCGATCGCGGTCTCCTCGGAGAGCATCACCGCGTCGGAGCCGTCGTAGATCGCGTTGGCGACGTCGGTCACCTCGGCCCGGGTCGGGCGGCGCTCGGTCACCATCGAGGCCAGCATCTGGGTCGCGGTGATCGCCGGCTTCGAGCGCCGGCCGGCGGCCCGGATCAGCCGCTTCTGGACGACCGGCACCTCGGCCAGCGGCAGCTCGATACCGAGGTCGCCGCGGGCGACCATGATCCCGCCGCTCGCCGCTCGCACGATCTCCTCGACGTTCTCGGCCGCCTGCGGCTTCTCGATCTTGGCGATCAGCGGGATGTCGGAGCCGAGCTCCCGCAGGCGCGCGCCGACCGGCTCGAGATCGGCGGCTGAGGAGACGAAGGACATCGCCAGCAGGTCGATCCCCCGCTCGACCGCGAACTCGACCCAGTCGAGGTCGCCGGCGCCGGCGGCGCCGGCGCGGGCGCCCGGGTGGTTCATCCCCGTATTGGAGGAGAGCGTGCCGCCGACCTCGACCTCGCACTCGACGCCGCCGTCCTCGGGCTCGCGCACGCGCAGGCGGATCGCCCCGTCGGCCAGGTAGACCAGCTCGTCCTCGCGCAGCGAGGCGACCCCCGGCCAGTCGACCGGAATCGTCTCCCCGTCGCCCTCGACCCGCTCGGGCGTCAGCTGCACGTGCATCCCGGTCTCGAGCTCGGCGACGTCGTCGCGCAGCTGGCCGATCCGCAGCTTCGGCCCCGGCAGGTCGCCGAGCACGGCGACCTCGCGGCCGGCGCGCTCCGAGGCCGCCCGGATCGCCTCGATCGTTGCCGCGTGGCGGTCGCGATCGGCGTGGGAGAAGTTGAGCCGCAGGACGTCGGCGCCGGCCTCGATCAGCCGCGCCAGGACATCGTCGTCCCAGCTGGCGGGCCCGACCGTGGCGATGATCTTGGTCCGCCTGCCGTGCATCGGTCACATGACTGTAGACGGTGCCCGATGTGACATCGACCCTGTGTGACAATCGGGATGTGACCGTCACCGCAGACGTCGCCCCACCCGCGCAGGCCGAGCTCGTCGGCAGCGCGCCACCCTCCCCCGCGGGCCCGATCGACGCCGCCCAGGCGACTGGCCTGCCGCGGCCGCCGGAGGTTCCGCTGCCGCGCCTGCTGCAGACCCTGCGCTTCAACCAGCGCCAGATCGAGTTCGTCTTCCGCGCCCGCCGCCAGCTCGGCGAGACCTTCCGCATGCACGGGGCGCTGCCCGGCCCGGGACCGGTGATAACCAGCCACCCCGACCACGTCCGCTCGCTGTTCACGGCGAAGCCCGAGCAGGCGCCGTCGCTGACCGGCGAGTCGCCGCTGCGCCCGGTGGTCGGCCCCAACTCGGTCCTGACCGCGGTCGGGCCCCGCCACATGCGCCAGCGCAAACTGCTGCTGCCGCCGTTCCACGGCGAGGCGATCGAGCAGTACACGCAGATGATCGCCGACGCCGCCGAGCGCGAGATCGACCGCTGGCCGCTCGGCACGCCGCTGGCGCTGGCGCCGCGGATGCAGGCGATCACGCTCGACGTGATCATGGCCGGGATCTTCGGCATCGAGGGCAAGCCCGAGCCGGGAACGCCCGAGCACCGCCTGCGGCAGACGACCAAGGGCGCGGTCACCGCCTCGACCCTGCCGCTGGCCCAGATCGGCGAGCTGCTCAACCTCAACCGCACCGAGCCGGTCGGAATGATGAAGGTCGGCCTCGGCCTGCTCGACCGCGCCACCTACGCGGTGATCGCGCAGCGCCGCCGCGCCGAGGACCTCGGCGAGCGGCGCGACATCCTCTCGCTGCTGCTGCAGGCGCGGACCGAGGAGGGCGAGGAGCTGAGCGACAAAGAACTGCGCGACGAGCTGCTCACCCTGGTCCTCGCCGGGCACGAGACCACCGCCAACTCGCTGGCCTGGGCCTGGGAGCGGCTGGTCCGCAGTCCGCAGGCGCACGATGCCCTGCGCGAGACGGTCCGCTCCGGCGCGGGGGCCGAGGAGCGAATCGAGGCGACGATCGTCGAGGCGATGCGCTCGCGGCCGGTGATCCCGATCATCGGCCGGCGGGTGGCGGTGCCCTGGCGGCTCGGCGAGTACGGCGTGCCGGCGGGGACGCCGCTGCTGATGAGCATCCTGCTCGTCCACCATCGCGAGGACGTCTACCCGGAGCCGTTCGAGTTCCGCCCCGAGCGCTGGCTCGACGGCCGCAAGCCCGGCACCTACGAGTGGATCCCGTTCGGCGGCGGCATCCGCCGCTGCCTCGGCGCGGCGCTGGCGATGGCCGAGCAGCGGGTCGTGCTGGCGACGATGGCGCGCCGCCTCGACCTGGAGGCCGACGATCCCGCACCCGAGCGCGCCCTGCACCGCAACGTGACGATGATCCCCGCACGCGGGGCCCGCGTCGTCATCCGCTCGCGCCAGGGCTGAAGCGACGCGCCGGGCCCAGGGGCGGCGCTATGGTTTTCGGGTCCGGAGAGGTGGCCGAGTGGCTGAAGGCACTCGCCTGCTAAGCGAGTAGGGGGCGCA
>JBBDTK010000035.1:0-52520 GCA_040904405.1 Solirubrobacterales bacterium
TGGCCAAGGGTGTGGTCGAGGCCGCGGCGCGAAGCGGGGGGGAGGAGCACGAGCTGCCGCTGGAGGATGCCGCCGCTGGCGCAATCGGCCTGCTCCGGCGCGGCGATGGCTGAGACGGCCCCCTTCGGCCGCGGCCGGATCCGCCGCCTCTTCGGGCTCGACCGCAGCGGACCGCCCCCGCCGCAGGTCGGGGCGGGCGAGCCGCTGAACCCGTGGACGCTGCCGAACCTGGTCGGCTACCTGCGCCTCGCCGCCCTGCCCGTCTTCCTCTACCTCGCCTTCGAGTCCGGCGACGGGCGCGACGCCGCCGCCGCGGCGCTCTTCTGGCTGATCGCCGCCGGCGACTACCTCGACGGCCTGCTCGCCCGCGTCACCGGTCAGTACAGCCGGCTCGGGGCGATGCTCGATCCGCTCGTCGACCGGCTCACGATCCTCTCCGGCGCCGCGGTCTGCTGGCACTTCGAGCTGCTCCCCCGCTGGGCGCTGGCGCTGCTCGCCGCGCGCGAGCTGGCGATGCTGCTGCTCGCCCAGTACGGCCTCCGCCACGGCGTCCAGATCGCGGTCAACTGGCCCGGCCGGATCTCGGTCTTCCCGATCATGGGCGGGATCTTCTTCGCCCTCGTCTTCGCCGGCTGGGTGCCCGCTGCGATGCTGATCGTCGGCGTCGCGCTGGCGCTGATCGCGACTGCCCTCTACGCCCGCACCGGCATCCGCGCCGTGCGCACAGCACGGGCGCAAGCTGCCGCCCAGCGGCGATAAAACCTTCAACCTGCGGTTGAACCTTTGCGGCGGCGACCTATAATCGTCCGCAGCGGCCAACGGAGGCGCTTCGGCCCTCCCGATACCTAGGAGCGAGATGGAGGACACCTTTCCCGATCTCGGTTCGCTCAGCGACCAAGAGCTGAAGGACCTGATCGACAAGCTCACCGAAGAGGAGAACGAGATCTCCTACAAACGGCGCGTCCTGCACGGCAAGATCGACATCCTGCGGGCCGAGCTGGTCAACCGCCTGCGCCAGAAGCGGGAAAGCGGCGACTCGCTGATCTCCGGCGACGACGTCGCCCAGCTCACCGACATCCTCGCCGGCAAGGCGCAGCAGCCCCCACCGGAGGACAAGCCGGCCGCCTGAGCCGGCTACGCCATGGCCACCCACTGCCCCGAGTGCGGCTTCGTCAACCCCGAGGGCTCGAACTACTGCCAGAAGTGCGGCGCCTACCTCGGCGGGCCGAAAGACAGCGACGACGAGCCGACGACGATGACCTACACGGTCGACGACACCGGCGAGATGCAGCCGATCGACATCGACGACGCGCTCGAGGACGGCGGCGCGGCGCTGGTGATCCGCTCCGGCGGCGGCCGCGCCGGCGAGAGCTTCACGATCGAGCAGGAGCGGGTCAGCATCGGCCGCAGCCCCGACGCCGGCGTCTTCCTCGACGACGTCACCGTCTCCCGCAACCACGCGCTGCTGGTGCGTCGCCGCGACGGCCTCTACATCGACGACCTCGGCTCGCTCAACGGCACCTACGTGAACCGCCGCCGGATCGAGTCCCACCGGCTCGCCGACGGCGACGAGATCCAGGTCGGCAAGTACAAGCTGAGCTACCTGGAGAAGTAGGGAGGGGCAGTGGCGGTATCCGAGCAGCAACAGCACTCGCGCCGCGACTCGCGCCCGCGCAAGGCGCTGACGATCGGCGCCGTCTGCAAGATCCTCGAGAACGAGTTCGACGAGATCTCGATCTCCAAGATCCGCTACCTCGAGGACCAGAAGCTGCTGACGCCGCGCCGCACCCAGGGCGGCTACCGCCTCTACAGCCAGTCCGACGTCGAGCGCCTGCGCACGATCCTGCGCCTGCAGCGGGACGAGTTCCTGCCGCTGCGGGTGATCCGCCAGGAGCTTGCCGCCGGCGGCGACATCGATCTCGGCGGTGGGGACGGCGAGAGGCGGCCCGCGGCGGGGGCGGTGCGGCGGGCGATCCTCGTCAATACCTCCAGCGCCCACCTCAGCCTCGACGAGGTGATCGAGGAGACCGGGGCCCGCGCGGAGCTGATCGCCGAGCTGGAGAACTTCGGCATCGTGCAGCCGGAGAGGCGCGACGGCAGGACCGTCTACGACGAGACCGACCGCGAGATCATCCGTGCCGCCAACGAGCTCTCGCGGGTCGGCGTCGCCGCCCGCAACCTGCGCGTCTTCCGCTCCTCGGCCGACCGCGAGGCGAACCTGCTGGAAGCGCTGCTCGGCCCCTCGCTGCGTTCGCGCAACCCCGAGCGCCGCAAGGAGGCCCTGGAGAGCCTGGAAAGCCTGGCGGCGACGGTCAGCCACCTCAAGCACCTGCTGCTGGTGCGGGATCTGCGGCGTCTCGCCGGCGAGTGACGCGCCGCGGTGCCACGGGTCAGCCGCCGCAGGACGATCGAGGCGCCGCCGCGCGAGGTCTGGGAGCTCGTCTCCGACCCCTACAACCTGCCGCGCTGGTGGCCGCGGGCGAGCCGGGTCGAGAACGTCGACCGCAAGCCCGAGGGCAAGCGCAGCCAGTGGACGATGGTGCTGGAGACGGCGGAGGGCCGCAGCGTGCGGGCCGACTACCGCTGCCTCAGCTCGGCGCGAGACGAGCGCTACGTCTGGGAGCAGCAGCTCGACGGCACTCCGTTCGAGAAGCACCTGCGCAGCTCCTCCGTCGCCGTCGGCCTGCGCGGTGAGGAGGGGACGACCGAGGTGACGATCGCCGCCGAGCAGCGGCTGCGCGGCCTCTCCCGGCTCGGCTCGCCGCTGATGCGCGGCGGCCAGGGCAAGGTCCTCGAGCAGGCGCTGGACGGGATCGAGCGTGCCCTGGGAGGCACTGCGTGAGAGCAGAGGCCATCCCGGTAGGGGTTCCACTTAACTTTTTCCGAAGACAGAATGCGGCCGTCCGCGGTTGTCGCCGCGGAAAAAGTACAAGACGTTCCACCCCTACCGGGATGGCCTCTTGATCGAACCTCGTCGAGACTCGAAGTGGTGGGGGTGGGGCGATCCAACGATCGAACCGGAGCTGGACGGAGAGGCGCTGGCTACGCTGCGGGAGCGGGTGGGGGAGCTGGAGCCATGGCCGCTTGCGGCAGAGCTCGAGGGCTTCAAGGTGCCTTCCGCGGAGCCCTTGCCCGGGGCGCTGATCGAAGCGGTAGGACAGGACGCCGTCTTCACGGGCATCGAGGACCGACTGCGGCATGCGACCGGCTGTGGCTATGCAGACCTAGTGCGGCTGCGCGGCGGGAGCCTCGATGCCGCACCGGACGCGGTCCTGCTCCCGGCCGATGCCGACGCGGTGCGCCGCGTGCTGGCGATCTGCGCTGCCGAGGGGATCGCGGTCGTGCCGTTCGGCGGCGGGACCAGCGTAGTCGGCGGCGTCGCGCCGCTGCGCGGGCCGCACTCGCGCTTGATCAGCCTCGACCTCACCCGCCTGCGCACGGTCGAGGTCGACGAGCGCTCGCTCACCGCAACGCTGGGTGCCGGCCTGCGCGGCCCCGAGGCCGAAGCGGCGCTGAACGCGCGCGGCCTGACCCTGGGCCACTTCCCGCAGTCTTTCGAGTACGCGACGATCGGCGGCTTCGCCGCCACCCGCTCGGCCGGCCAGGCCTCGAGCGGCTACGGCCGCTTCGACGAGCTGGTCAGCTCGATCGGGCTGCTTGCGCCGGCGGGCGAGCTGCGCACGCTGGAGACCCCGCACAGCGCCGCCGGCCCCTCGCTGCGCGAGCTGATCGTCGGCTCGGAGGGGGTCCTCGGCGTAATCCCGGCGGCGACCGTTCGGGTGCGCCCGCTGCCAACCGTGCGCCGCTACGAGGCCTGGATCGCCGAGAGCTTCGCGGCCGGCGCCGAGATCGTCCGCGGGCTGGCCCAGGGCCCCGGCCTGCCCGACGTGATCCGCCTCTCCGACGCGGAGGAGACCGAGGTCTCGCTGGCCCTCTCGGGCCCGCGCGGCCTGGCCGGGGCGCTGTTCGACCGCTACCTCGGCCTGCGCGGCAGGCGCCGCGGCTGCCTGGTCGTCGCCGGCTTCGAGGGCGAGCAGGAGTCGGTGGCCCGGCGCCGGGCGCTGACCGTGCGCGCGCTGCGCCGCGGCGGCGCCGCCTACCTCGGCCAGTCGGCAGGCCGCTCCTGGGAGCACGGCCGCTTCCGGGGCCCCTACCTGCGCGACAGCCTGATCGGGATCGGGGCGTTGGTCGAGACGCTGGAGACGGCGCACACCTGGTCGCGGCTGGGCGAGCTGTACGCCGGGGTCGGCAGCGCGATCCGCGAGGAGCTTGCCGCGCAGGGCACCCCCGGCCTGGTCTTCTGCCATCTCTCCCACGCCTACGCCGACGGCGCATCGCTGTACTTCACCTTCATCTCGCGCGCCCGTCGCGGCGAGGAGGTCGAGCAGTGGCGCACCGTCAAGCGGGCGGCATCGGAGGCGATCGTAGCCGCCGACGGCACGATCACCCACCACCACGCGGTCGGCCGCGACCACGCCCCCTACATGCGGGCCGAGGTGGGGGAGACGGGGTTGGAGGTGCTGCGCGCCATGAAGCAGCGCCTCGATCCGAGCGGGATCATGAACCCGCAGAAGCTGCTCGGTTGATCTGACCAAGCAGATCGAGGAACTCGCGCTGACGCGCTCGCACCCCGCCTTCGGCGGGGGTCGCGTGGCGTGCTCTGCAGGCGAGCGACCGAGGACGCCGATATGCGCCGGTCAGATCAACCGACAATCGGGCCGGTCACCTTGCCGCGCAGAACCTCGGTCCCCGCGTACTCCGGCGTCGCCTCTTCGCGCTGCGCTTTGGTCAGCGCCGAGCGCAGTTCGCCGTTCTCGACCAGCGAGAGCTGCATCGTGTCGAAGCCGCCCGCGAGCAGGCCGAGCGCCTCGGCCGGCACTTCGAGCTGTTCGGCGAGCTGGCCCTGCCGCCCGACCCGCACGGCGCCGATCGGGACCCGCTCGCCCTCGGCATTGGCCAGCGAGATCGCGTAGGAACGGCCGCGGGGCGTGGCGGGCAGCCCTTCGGCCGCGATCACGAGCGCGACCTGCTGGTTGAACCGGCCGAAGACCGCCTGCCCTTTCGCCCCGGAGCCGTCGACCGCGGTCAGCTCCGCCTGGGTCGGCTGCTGGCCACCGTTCGTCGCGGCGGCGGGCGCGTCGTTGCCCTCGTCGCCGTCGCCACCGCCGAGGCTGACCGTGTCGGTGGCGAAGAGGACGACCAGCAGCACGACGAGCGCGCCGCCGAGCAGCTCCCCGAGGCGGCGCCGGTCGGCCGGAAGTCGCAGACGGGGGCGCGCAGGGGCCCTGGCGGCCGGCGCCGGTCGCGAGCGCGGCGGCTCCGCCTGCGGCGACGGCGGAGTCTCGGCGCCGGCATCCTCGAGGCCCGCCAGCGCCGCCTTCACCTCCGCCCGCACGTCCTCGATCCCGATCCCCTTCAGCGCGGCGATGTTCTCGTAGCCCTCTTCGCGCTGCGCGAGCAGGCGCAGCAGCGCTTTCTGGTCGTGCGTCAGCCCCATCCTCGACCAAGCCTATTAGGGTGCCCCGATGGCCGACGACCCGCGCGGGCTGCGCTCCCATTTCGACGCCCTGATCGGCACCGAGTGGCTCGACGACGACCCCGACCACGCCCGCGCCCGGGTGCCCGTCCGCGACGATCTACGCCAGCCGGTCGGCCTGATGCACGGCGGCGTGATCTCCAGCCTGGTCGAGAGCGTCTGCTCGCGCGCCACCGCGCTGGCCGTGCTCGGTGACGGCATGGCCGCGATGGGGCAGTCGATCTCGGTCAGCTTCATCCGCCCGATCGTCGCCGGCCACGCCGAAGCGCGCGCCAGCGCCCGCCACCGCGGCCGCACCACCTGGGTCTGGGACGCCGAGGTCGTCGACGCCGAGGAGCGACTGTGCTCGCTGGCGCAGATGACGATCGCCGTGCGGCCTATCCCGCGAAGCGATTCGTGATCGGCAAGCGCCGGTCGCGACCGAAGGCCTTTGGCGTGATCCGGATTCCCGGCGCCGCCTGGCGGCGCTTGTACTCGGAGCGGTCGACCATCCGCACCACCTCGTCGACGACGTCGGCCGGCAGGCCGGCCGCGACCATCTCCTCGCGTCCCCGGTCCTGCTCGACGTAGGCCTCGAGAACCCGGTCGAGCAGCTCGTAGGGAGGCAGCGAGTCGCTGTCGCGCTGGTCGGGACGCAGCTCCGCCGAGGGCGCCCGGTCCAGCACCGAGGCGGGCACCAGATCGCGGCCGGCGGTCGCGTTGCGGTGGCGGACCAGCTCGTAGACGAGCGTCTTCGGCACGTCCTTGATCGCCGCCAGCCCGCCGGCCATGTCGCCGTAGAGCGTCGCGTAGCCGACCGACATCTCGCTCTTGTTGCCGGTGGTCAGGACCAACCAGCCGTGCTTGTTGGAGAGCGCCATCATCAGGTTGCCGCGAATCCGCGCCTGGACGTTCTCGGCCGCGAGGTCGGGCCCCGAGGGCCGGGCCGGGTCGTGCGGAAGGCGGCGCGGCGCCGCATCCTCCTCGACCGCGAAGGACGGCGCCAGGGCGCTCTCGTAGGCCTGCATCGCCACCTCGATTGGGATCTCCAGCGCCTCGACGCCGAGGTTGGCGGCGATCGCCCGCGCGTCCGCCTGGGTCGCCTCGCTGGAGTGCGGGGAGGGCATGACCACGCAGCTGACGTTCTCGGGACCGATCGCGTCGGCGGCGAGCAGGGCGACCAGGGCCGAGTCGATGCCCCCGGAGAGGGCGATGCCGGCATGGCGGAAGCCGTTCTTGGCGACGTAGTCGCGCAGGCCGAGCACGAGGGCGGCGTAGACCTCGGCGAGGTCGCCGAGCGGCTCCGCGATCCGGCCCGGACCGCCGGGCGCCTCGCAGATCAGCAGCTCCTCCTCGAACTGGGCGGCGCGGGCCAGCACCTCGCCGTCGGGCCCGACCAGCAGACTCTGTCCGTCGAAGACCAGCTCGTCCTGACCGCCGACCAGGTTGCAGAAGGCGATCTGGGCGCCGCAGGCGCGGGCGCGCCCGGCGAACATCGCTTCCCGCTCGCGTCCCTTGCCGCGGTGGTAGGGGGAGCCGGAGGGGTTGGCGATCAGGCTCGCGCCCGCCGCGACCCCCAGCGAGGCGGGTGGCCCGTCCTCCCAGAGGTCCTCGCAGATCGTCAGCTCGACCGTCGTCCCCGCCAGCTCGACCGTGGCCGGCTCGGCGCCGGGGACGAAGTAGCGCTGCTCGTCGAAGACGGCGTAGTTGGGAAGCCGGTTCTTGCGGTAGATCGCCCGCACCTCGCCGCCGGCCAGCAGGGCGAGCGAGTTGTGCGCGTGGCGGTGGTCGCCGCCGCCGGCGACCGGCTCGGCGAAGCCGACCAGCGCCGCGGTCCCGTCGCTGGCGCGGGCGAGCTCGTCGATCGCGGCGCGGTTGGCGGCGACGAAGCCGCGCTTCAGGTAGAGGTCCTCGGCCGGGTAGCCCGGTATGCAGAGCTCGGGGAAGATCGCCAGCTCGGCGCCGGCCCTGGCCGCGTCGCCGATCCAGGCGGCGACCTTGGCGGCGTTGCCGTCGATGTCGCCGACCGTCGGGTCGATCTGGGCGAGGGCTATGCGCAAGGAGGCCTCCGTACTCTCACGGGGGAAGTATCGCCCCCGGCACGGTGGGCGGTGCCGCTAGCGGACCGGGAGGGCGCCGTTGCCGGCCTTCGCGGCCGCCTTGCGGCGCCCCTTCGCGCGCGCCGGCGGCGCCGTCGCCGTCGCTTCGGCGATCGCCCCTTCGAGGTCGAGGGCGAAGCTGTCGAGGTCGGCCATAGCGTCGTAGTCGCCGACCAGGCCGAAGTAGACGCCACCGTCGTAGGACATGATCCCGACGCAGATCGCCTGCCGCCGCGCCAGCGGCACCAGGGGGTAGAAGGCCTGCATCCGGCGGCCGAGCAGGTAGAGCGGGAACTGCGGGCCCGGGACGTTGGTGACGACCAGGTTGAAGAAGCGTTGCGCCGGCTGCAGGCGGGCCGCCTGCGAGGCGATCGTCGGCGGCGCGAAGTCGGTCAGCCGGGTGAGGATCTCAGCGCCGACCGCCTGCCCGGAGCTCTTCAGGTCGCCCATCGTCGCGGAGACCGTCCGCAGCCGCTCGACCGGGTCGCGCGACCAGACCGGCAGCGGCGCCATCATCGCCGAGAGCCGGTTGCCGAGGGCGCCGCGCTCTTCGTCGGCGCGCACGCTGACCGGCACCATCGCCCGCAGCTCGAGCTCGTCGGTGTCGTCGCCGCGCGCCCGCAGGTAGTTGCCGAGGGCGCCGGTGACGACCGAGAGGACGACGTCGTTGACGGTGCCGCCGTGCGCGTTCTTGACCCGCTTGAGGTCGTCGAGATCGGCGGAGACGAGGGCGAGGCGGCGGTGCGATCCGATCTCGACGTTGAAGCGGCTGTGTGGGGCCGCCGTCGCCAGCTCGATCACTTTGCCGGTTGCGCCGAGGCCGCGCAGGACCTGGCGCGGGCCGCGCAGGGCGGCGCGCACGCCGCGCACGATCTCCCGCGGGCTGGTGGCGCGCTCGCGCAGCGCACCGGCAAGCAGGTCGAGGTCGGTCGGCTCGGGTCGAGGCGCCCACTTCGGCGGTCGCAGCGGCGGTTCGGCCGGCTCCTGCTCGAGGTCGAAGAGGACGGTGGTGATGTCGACACCGGAGACGCCGTCGACCAGCGCGTGGTGGCTCTTGCCGATCACAGCGAAGCGGTCCTCCTCGAGTCCCTCGACCAGCCACAGCTCCCAGAGCGGCTTGGTCCGGTCGAGTTGCTGCGAGAAGATCCGCGCGGCGAGGTTGCGCAGCTGCTCCTCGGATCCCGGCGCCGGCAGCGCCGTGCGCCGCACGTGGTAGTCGAGGTTGAGGTACGGATCGTCGACCCAGACCGGCCGGCCCTGGCCGAAGGGGACGAAGCGAAGCTTCTGGCGGAAGCGGGGGACCAGGTGCAGCCGCGACTCGATCTGGTCGCGGAACTCCTCGTGGCTGGGCGGCGCGCCATCGAAGAGGATGATCGAGGCGACGTGCATGTGGGCGCCGGCGCGTTCGAGGTGCAGGAAGGATGAGTCGAGCCCGGTCAGTCGGTCGCCGTTCATGGGCTCGATTCTCGCATGGAGGGCTATCCCGGTAGGGGTTCCACTTAACTTTTTCCGAAGACAGTTGGCGGCTGTCCGCGATAGTCGCCGCGGAAAAAGTACAAGACGTTCCACCCCTACCGGGATAGCCCTCTACGCGACGCCGAGTTGCATCTGGGCGGTCGACTCGGCTGGTGCGTCGTCGTTGAAGCTGGCGACACGGACGCCCAAGAGGCGGACGGGGCGGGGTGGGGCGTAAGCGTGGAGAAGCTCCAGGGCTACCGGGGCTACGACCTGGGGGTCGTTCGTTGGCTCGTCGAGGGTCTGGGAGCGAGTTACGTTGGTCCAGTCGTCGAGCCGGACCTTGATCCCGATCGTGCGGCCCTCGAGGTTGCGGGCGCGTAGGCGCCGGCAGAGCTCGGCGGCGAGCGAGGCGACGTGCCGCGCCATCTCGTCGCGGTCGTCGATGTCGACGTCGAAGGTCGTCTCGGCCGATTGCGACTTGGTCTCGTGCTCGACCGCGACCGGCGTCTCGTCTTCGAAGCGGGCGCGGGCGGGCAGCCAGCGGCCCATGCGCGGCCCGAAGGCCCGCTCCAGCGCGGCGGGGTCGTGCGCGCGCAGCTCGGCGAGGGTCCTGACCCCGATCCGCTGCAGCTTGATCGCGGTCTTGGGGCCGATCCCGGGGACGAGCCCGGGCGGGTCGCCGGCGAAGCGCTCGAGCGCCTCGTCCCGGCTGAGCACGACCAGGCCGGCCGGCTTGCCCAGCTCGCTGACGATCTTCGCCAGCAGCCGGTTCTCGGAGATCCCGATCGAGCAGGTGAGCCCGGTCTGCTCGCGGATCTCGGTGGCGATCCGCCGCATCGTCGCCTTCGGAGCGAAGAGGCCGCTGAGGTCGAGGTAGGCCTCGTCGAGCCCGACCACCTCGACCGTCTCGGCGTTGGCCCGGAGGATCTCCATCACCCGTCCGGAGGCCTCCCGGTAGGCGGCGAAGTCGGGCTGCAGGTAGACCGCGTCGGGCAGCCGCCGCCGCGCCACCGCCGCCGGCATCGCCGAGTGGATCCCGGCCAGCCTGCGCGCCTCGTAGCTCGCCGTCGTCACCACCGCCCGCGGCCCCGACCCACACACGACCACCGGCTTGCCCTTCAGCTCCGGCCGCCTGCGCAGCTCCACAGACGCGTAGAACGCGTCCATGTCGAGGTGCGCGATCGTTCGCTCGAAGCCCACGATTCGATGGTAGGCAGGCGAATGGACGGGTACCATCGGTCTGGCCATGGCTTCTCCCGAGGCGAAGAACCTGGAGGCGATCTCGAAGGCGATCGACCAGCACAACCGCAGCTGCCCCTACCCGGCGGCGGAGGTGCGGATGAACCCGTTCGAGGTCGAAAGGCTCGGCTGGGGGGAGATCCGCGGCCTGCCGGTCGTGCCCGACCCGGAGATCGGCACCGGCCGCTTCCGCATCGTCTGCTCGCGCGAGCTCGACGGCGAGCGGCTGGAGGAGACCGAGGCGATCGGCCGCGAGCTGGAGACCGTCTCGCCGGCCAACCACTGACGAAAGCTGCATTTGCCCCGTATAGCGTGGTCAATGCAGCGTTCGTGCGCTGGGTCAGATCTCGTTCCAGAAATCGAGGCCCAGTTCGCTGAGCAGGCGTTGGGCCTCGATGTTGAGCTGGGTCAGCTCGCCGGTCCAGATCAGGACGCCCATCGCGATCAGGATCGCGCCGCCGGTGGCGACGATCGCCTGGTAGTGGCGCTTGACCACGGCGAAGGCGGTGGTCATACGGGAGAAGGCGACCGCGGTGAGCAGGAAGGGGATCGCCAGGCCGGCCGAGTAGACGGCGAGCAGGAAGGCGCCGCGCCCGGCCGAGTCGGTCAGCGAGGCGGCGGTGAGGATCGCCCCGAGCGTGGGCCCGATGCAGGGGGTCCAGGCGATCGCGAAGGCGGCGCCGGCGACCACCGGCCCGCCCCTGCCGGCGCGCTCGAGCAGGGCGTCGACGTGCCACTCGCGATTGAGCCGGGTGACGAAGATGGAGGCGACGAAGAAGAGGCCCATGACCACGATCAGCCCACCGGCGACCTTGGTCAGCAGCTGCTCGTGGTCCTGCAGGGTCGAGCCGAGCGCGGTCGCGGTCAGCCCGAGCAGCACGAAGATCGCCGAGAAGCTGGCGACGAAGAGCAGGCTCGGGCCCAGCACGCGGCGCCAGCCGGCGCTCTCGAGCTCGCTCGCGGAGACGCCGCTGACGGCGGAGAGGTAGCCGGGCACGAGCGGCAGCACGCAGGGGGAGAGGAAGGAGACGACGCCGGCGGCGAGCGCGGCGAGGATCCCCACTCCCGCGGCTGGGTCGGTGCTGACGGCGGCCTCGATCACGACCCCCAGGCTACGATGTACAGTCCTGGCCAGCCAGCCAACTGCCGCGGCGTCGCGGCGCGGACAACAGGAGCGACTTTGAGCAACCGCACGTATGTGATCGGGGTCGGGATGACCAAGTTCGAGAAGCCGGGCAGCAAGGAGGGCGACTACCCCGACTGGGCCAAGGAGGCGGGGGAGAAGGCGCTCGCCGACGCCGGCATTCCCTACACGGACGTCGAGCAGGCCTACGCCGGCTACTGCTACGGCGACTCGACCTACGGCCAGCGGGCGCTCTACCAGCTCGGCCTGACCGGGATCCCGGTGGTCAACGTCAACAACAACTGCTCGACCGGCTCCTCGGCGCTGTTCCTGGCTCGGCAGGCGGTCAAGGGCGGCCTGGTCGATTGCGCGCTGGCGCTCGGCTTTGAGAAGATGGAGCCCGGCTCGCTCGGCGTCAAGTACACCGACCGCACCAACGCGCTCGACAAGCACGCGATGCGGATGTTCGAGCTCCGCGACCCGGAGCCCTCGCCGCCGGCGCCGCAGATGTTCGGCAACGCCGGCCGCGACCACATGGAGAAGTACGGCTCGACCGCCGACCACTACGCCTGGATCGGGTGGAAGAACCACAAGCACTCGGTCAACAACCCCTACGCCCAGTTCCAGGACGAGTACTCGCTGGAGGACATCAAGGCGGCGAAGATGATCCACGACCCGCTGACCAAGCTGCAGTGCTCACCGACCTCCGACGGCTCGGCCTGCGCGATCGTCGCCTCCGAGCGCTACGTCGAAGAGCACGGCCTCGGCGACCAGGCGATCGAGATCGCCGGCCAGTCGATGGTCACCGACCTCTCCTCGACCTTCGCCGAGGACACCGACTGCATGAAGATCGTCGGCTCCGAGATGTCGAAGCAGGCGGCCGAGGAGGCCTACGCAGAGGCCGGCGTCGCCGCCGGGGAGGTCGACGTCTGCGAGCTGCACGACTGCTTCAGCGCCAACGAGCTGATCACCTACGAAGCGCTCGGGTTCGCGGCGGAGGGGGAGGGGCACAAGCTGGTCGAGGAGGAGGCGACCACCTACGGCGGCAAGGTCGTCGTCAACCCCTCCGGCGGGCTGATCTCCAAGGGCCACCCGCTCGGCGCGACCGGGCTGGCGCAGTGCTCGGAGCTGACCTGGCAGCTGCGCGGCGAAGCCGACAAGCGTCAGGTCGAGGGCGCCAAGACCGCCCTGCAGCACAACATCGGCCTCGGCGGCGCCGCCGTGGTCACCGTCTACAAGCCGGCGGCCTAGCGCCGCCGGAGGAGGAGGGCACGATGGCGAAGCAGCGACACTCACTGAGTGGCAAGGTGGTGGCGATCACCGGCGGCGCGCGCGGGATCGGCAAGGCAACCGCGGCGGCGCTGGTCCGCAAGGGCTGCCGTGTGGCGATCGGCGATCTCGACACCGACCTCGCCGCGAAGACCGCGGCGGAGCTGGGCGGGGGGACGATCGCGCTCGCGCTCGACGTCACCGACCGCGACTCCTTCGCCGGGTTCCTCGACCAGGCCGAGCGCCAGCTCGGGCCGCTCGACGTCCTCGTCAACAACGCGGGGATCATGCCGGTGACGCCCTTCGCCGAGGAGAGCGACGCCTCGATCCGGCGCCAGCTCGACATCAACGTCTACGGCGTGATCGCCGGCATGCAGCTGGCGATCGAGCGGATGCGGCCGCGCAATTCCGGCCACATCGTCAACCTCGCCTCGCAGGCCGGCAAAGGCGGCTTCCCCGGGATCGCCACCTACTCGGCGACCAAGCACGCTGTGGTCGGGGTCAGCGAGGCGGTGCGGGCCGAGCTGCGCGAGACCGGGATCGAGGTCGCCTGCGTGATGCCGACCGTCGTCAATACCGAGCTGACCGCCGGCGTCGGCCAGAAGATGATCAAACCGGTCGAGGCCTCCGATGTCGCCGACGAGATCGTCGACGCGCTCGAAGTGCCGCGCTTCGATGTCTGGGTGCCGCGCCAGAACGGCGCCCTGTTCAAGGTCGTCGCCCTGCTGCCGCGCCGCTGGCGCGAGGCGCTCGGCCGCCTGATGAAGGTCGACAAGCTGATGACCGAAGTCGACCATGGCGCCAGGCACGCCTACGAGGAGCGCGCCGCCCACAGCGAGCCCGGGCTGGAGACCGAGCGAGAGGCCGAAACCGCGGCGCAGCGCGACGCCGCCTGAGGTCGCTGCGCACTTTGTACGTGCTGTAGGACGTACAAACTCCACAACGAGGAACTCGATGGGGCGGATCTACGACGCGACTTGGGGCCGGGGCTTCTCGGCGGTCTACGATGCGTTGCTGAAGGCGACCGAGGACGCGGGGCTGCGTGAGATGCGGTGCCAGACGCTCGCCGAGGCACGGGGGCGCACGATCGACGTTGGCGCCGGCACGGGCGCCAACCTCGGGCTCTATCCGGAGGCGGTCACCGAGTTGGTGCTGAGCGAGCCCGACCCGCACATGGGCAAGCGCCTGCGGCGCCGCGCCGCTGAGACCGGCAGCGAGACCGAGATCGTCGCGGCGCCGGCGGAACGGCTGCCCTTCGAGGACTCGAGCTTCGACACCGCCGTTTTCACCCTGGTGCTCTGCACGGTTCCCGACCCGCGCGCGGCGCTCACCGAGGCGGCACGGGTCCTCAAGCCGGGCGGCAAGCTGCTCTACGTCGAGCACGTGCGGTCCGAGGACCCGGGCGCCGCCCGCTGGCAAGACCGCTTCGAGCGCCCCTGGCGCTTCTTCGCCGACGGCTGCCACTGCAACCGCGACACCGTCGCCAACATAGAGGCCTCGCCGCTGACCCTCGACGAGCTGCAACGCGGCGAGCTGCCCAAGTCCCCACCGATCACCAAGCCCCTGGTCTGGGGCAGCGCCAGCCTCGCTGCTTAGTCGTCCTCGTCTTGACGACTCCATCGATCTACCACAAGGGGATGCAAAGTCACCAGCACGCCCAAGAGTCCTAAAGACCAAGCAGACCACCAGATGCCCAGGTCGTCCAGAAGACTGCCGCCTCCACCTTCACGGTGGGCAGCGACGAGGACAGCTGAGGCCACGCCAGTAAGGCCGGCAAGGCCGGCGCCACAGATGTTTCCCAGCCAGTACTCGTGAAAATCGTTGCGTTTCGCCCGATTTACCATCCAGACAGACTCGACTACATAGCCCAGCAAGATGGCCATACCGATACCCGCTAGCGAATAGCACAGCTCTGGCGATGCATAGTCCAGTGACCTTGCGAAGTGGGCGCAGCAGACGGTCAGCAATGCAATCAGGGCGAAAGCCTCGATCACACCCACCCAGATGAGCCGAGGCTGCACTCTCGACCACAGGGGATGGCGCCGCACGTGATCTCGCAGGAAATTGGATGGCTGCTCTTTCAACGCACGATAATGGTGGTTATGTGAACCTGGCCCCCCTGGAAGGGTCAGCCGGCGTCCTCTATTGCTCTTTCGAGCTTGCCTGCGTCGCCGGGCGTGCCGAGCGCTTCGAAGCCGTCGCTGCCCGGACCGGAGACGGCAAACGACGGCGTGCCGGTCAGGCCGAGCCCTTCTGCTTCCTCGGTCGAGCGCTGCACCTCGCGCAGCGACGACGCCTGGTCCTCGCGATCCTTGTTCCAGCGCGCGATGTCGGGCACGCCGGCGCCCCTGGCGATCGCGGTGAGGAACTCGTCGCTGACGTAGCCGGAGCCCTCGAGGCCCTGGTTGCGGTAGAAGAGCGCGACGAAGTTCCAGCCGCGCCCCTGCTGGCCCGCTGCGACGGCCGCGGCTCCGGCGGTGACCGATTCCTCGCCGAGGATGGCGAAGTTGCGGAACTCGATCTTCGCCTCGCCGTCGCGCACCTTGGAGGCGATCAGCTCCGGCACGATCCCTTCCGCGTAGCCCTTGCAGGCAGGGCACTGCAGATCGCCGAACTCGACCAGGGTCACGTCGGCGCTCTCCTCGCCGAGGGTCAAACCGCTCTGCGGAATGCCACGCAGCTCCCGATCGACCGTCGCGACCCGCTCGAGCTCGGTGTCGCCACCATCGCTCTGGCTCTGGGTTATGACAACCGCCACGGCCACCGCGACGATCGCCAGGAAGGCGGCGGCGCTGCCGATCTGCAACAGCCGCTTGCGGCGCTCCTCGTTCATGCAGGTCCCCCAACGTAACCGTCCGCCGTCCTCACCGGCCGAAGGGTATTGAAGCGGCGAAGGCTGCGATCTCGCGCGAGAGCCGGCCGCCCTGCCAGGCAAGCGGCGAGCTGCCCTCCGGCTCGATCGCCAGCCGCGCCTCCGGCAGCGCCTCGGCGTAGGCCTCGGCGACCGCCCGCGGGTGGCCGGGGTCGGGCCCGTCGCGGCTGGCGACGACCAGCGCCGGCAGCGCCAGCGAGGCGAGTTCCTCGAGCGAGCCGAACGGGCGCGAGCGGGAGACCTGGCGCAGGGCCTCGACCAGCGCCTCGGGGTGCCGGTGGCGCGCCATCCGCTCGCGGGTGAAGCGCAGGACCGGGTCGCGCCAGGCCGGGTCGATCCCCTGCTCGCGGTCGATGTACTCGACGAAGGCCTCCACCCCTCCCGTCTCCAGCGCCGAGGCGAGGCCGTCCCAGTAGGCGCGCGACCCGGCCGCGGCCACTCCCCCGTAGACCGGCCCGATCACGACCAGGCCGGCAAGCCGCTCGGGGTGGCGCAGCGCGTAGGCGACGGCGGTGTGGGCGCCCATCGAGTGGCCGGCGAGGAGAAAGCGCGCCTCCCCCACGGTCGCCGCCACAATCGCTTCGAGGTCGCCGACCAGCTCCGGGTATCCATAGCCCTGGCCGGCCGGGGCCGGATCGGACTCGCCGTGCCCGCGGGCGTCGTAGGAGACCACGGTGTGGCCGGCCCGCTCCAGCACCCGGGAGCCGTGCAGGACGTAGCGCCGGGTCGCGGTGACGCCGTGGCAGAGGACGACCGGCGGCCCCACCCCCGCGATCTCCCCGCGCAGCCGCGGCGCCTCGCCGGCCTCGAAGGGCCGCGGCTCGGCCGCCATCAGGCGATTGCCGCGACGGCCTCTTCGATGTCGCCGACCGTCTGGAACGTCGCGCCGCTGCGCGAGACGTGGCGGTAGCGGACGATGCCCTCGCCGTCGATGACGAAGATCGCCCGCATCACGTAGCGCCCGCCCGGCGCCGCCTCGAGGCGGGCCAGCTTGGCGAAGGGGCCGACCCAGCCGGTCACGCCGTAGGCCTTGCTCACCTCGAGCTCCTCGTCGGCGAGCAGCGGCACGTTGAGGCTCTTCTCCTGGGTCCAGCGCTCGTGCGAGTCGACCGACTGCGGCGAGATCCCGAGCACCTCGGCGTCGATCGCGTCGAGCCGCTCGCTGTTGTCGCGGTAGGAGCAGAACTGCGCCGTGCAGACCCGGGTCGCGTCGCCGGGATAGAAGGCGAGGACGACGTTGCGCCCGCGCAGATCGGAGAGCTTGTAGGAGCTGCCGCCGGTCCCCGGCAGCTCGAAATCGGGGGCTGGGTCGCCTACGTCGGGCTGGGCCATGCGGTCAGGTTAGACCGTGATGATTGATCTAGCCCGTTTCGATCTCGACCGTTTCGATCAGGACCGTCTGTTTGGGCGTTTCCGCCGGCGTGCCCAGCTCGCCGATCCGTTCGACCACTCCCAGGCCCTCGCTGACCTTGCCGACCAGCGCGTATTCGGCCGGCAGCCCGGCGTCGGCGGAGAGCACGACGAAGAACTGGCTGCCGGAGCGTCCGGGCGGCTCGGCCGAGCTCTTCGCCATCGCCACGACGCCCCTGGTGTAGGCGAGGTTCGGCGGTGGCTCCTCGTCGACGCTGTAACCGGGGCCGCCGGTGCCGTCGCCGAGCGGGTCGCCCCCCTGGATCACGAATCCGGGCGCCACCCGGTGGAAGGTGAGCCCGTCGTAGAAGCCTCTCTCGGCGAGGAAGGCGAATGAGTTGACGGTCTTCGGCACCCGCTGCGAATCGAGCGCGATCTCGAACTCGCCGCAGCTGGTCGCGACCACCGCGGTCAGCGTTTCGCCTCGTTTCACGGTCTGCCTCGGCGCCTCGAAGCTGACGTTCTTCGGTTTCGGCGCTTTCGCCTGCTCGCAGCCGGCGGCACCTGCGGTGCCCGCGGAATCGCCGTCGTCCCCGCCACCGCGCCCGATCAGGATCCCCACCACGACCGCGGCCGCGCCCAGCGCGAAGGCGGCGAGGATGATCAGCTTGGTCCGGTCCTGGGAGCCCTGCATCGACGCGAAGAGCCTAGCTTGGGATGGTCGGCGCGTGCCCTCCGATGCCCTGCTCGCCCGCCGCCAGGCGGTGCCTGGACGGCGCGAATAGGCTGCGCAGGCGATGAATCCCCGGGAAGCGCCGCTGGTCCTGCTGGTCAACCCGTCCTCGGCGCACGGCGGTGCGGTCAAGCTGCTGCCCGAGCTCGAGCGTGAGCTCGACTCGCGCCGGATCGCCTTCCGTGTCGCCCGTACCCGCAGCCTCGAGGACGGGATCGAGCGCGCGCTCGCCGCCGCCGAGGCCGGCGAGATCCCCGTCGTGGTCAGTGGCGACGGCCTGATCGGGGCGATCGGCGGCGCCCTGGCCGGCTCGCAGACGCCGCTCGGCATCGTCCCCGGGGGTCGCGGCAACGATCTCGCCCGGGTGCTGGGGATCCCGGCGGACCCGGCGGCGGCGAGCGCGGTCCTGGCCGCCGGCGAGACCCGCCGCATCGACGTCGGCGAGGTCAACGGCAAGCGCTTCCTCGGCATCGCCAGCGTCGGCTTCGACTCCGAGGCCAACCGGCGCGCAAACGAGACCAGGTGGCTGCGCGGCAATCTCGTCTATGCCTACGCCGGCGTCCGCACCCTGCTCGGCTGGAAGCCGGCGCGGTTCACGATCGGGGTCGAGGAGGAGCGGCAGCGGTTCACCGGCTACTCGATCTCCGTCGCCAACAACAGGGCCTTCGGCGGCGGCATGTTCGTCGCCCCCGACGCCGAGCTCGACGACGGCCTCTTCGACGTGGTCACCGTCGGCGAGGTCGGCAAGCTGAAGTTCCTGGGTAACCTGCCGAAGGTGTTCAAGGGCACCCACGTCGAGCAGGACGAGGTTCGTGTCTTTCGCGCTCCTCGCCTCGAACTGAGCGCCAGCCGGCCTTTTCGGGTCTACGCGGACGGCGAGCACCTGACCGACCTGCCGGCCTCGCTGCGCGTGCTGCCGCGAGCGCTGAGCGTGATCGTGCCGCCACGGGCCGGGGAGTGAGCGCGGGGCGCAACGGAGCGCTGTTCGGGGCGAAGCGGCTCGCCGCCCGGGCGGTCGGCGTCGCCAGCCGCAGCAGCGGTCGCGGCGGCGGCACGACCCTGCCGGGGCGCCTGCTGCTGCGTCTCGACCGCGAAGCGATCGCCAAGCTGGGATCCGGCCTCGACGCCGGCAGCACCCTGGTCAGCGCCACCAACGGCAAGACGACTACGGCGGCGATGCTGGCCGCCCTGCTCGCCGCCGAGGGCCGCGTCCCGGTCCACAACCGGGCCGGCTCCAACATGACCTGGGGGATCGCCACGGCGCTGCTCGAGCAGCGCGGCCGCGAGGGGCTGTTCGAGGTCGACGAGGCCTGGCTGCCGCGGGTGGCCGCACAGCTCGAGCCGGGGCTGATCGTGCTCGGCAACCTCTTCCGCGACCAGCTCGATCGCTACGGCGAGACCGAGGCGCTGGCCGACGAGTGGGCGCGGACGGTCGCCGCGCGAGCCGGCCGCACGCGCTTCGTCCTCAACGCGGACGACCCGCTCGTGGCCGACCTCGGCCGCGAGGGCGCCGTCTACTTCGGCATCGACGATCCCGACCAGGCGCTGCCGGAGCTGCAGCACGCCTTCGACGCCAGGCACTGCCGCCGCTGCGGGCAGCCCTACGCCTACGAGCGCGCCTTCGTCGGCCATCTCGGCCACTACTCCTGCCCGAGCTGCGGGGCGCGGCGGCCGCGGCCCGACGTCGCCGCGACGCGGGTCGAGCTGCACGGCATGGAGGGGTCGACGGCGACGGTCCGCCTCCCCGGCGGCGAGCTGCGGCTGGACCTCCCGCTGCCCGGGCTCTACAACGTCTACAACGCGCTGGGGGCGATCGCGGCGGCACTAGAGCTCGGGGTCGAGCCGGCGCGGATCGGCCCGGCCCTCGCCGGCATGCGCGGCGCCTTCGGCCGGGTCGAGACGGTCGCGGTCGAGGGCAAGCCGCTCTCGATCCTGCTGGTCAAGAACCCGGCCGGGACCAACGAGGTGCTGCGCACGCTGCGGCTGGAGGCGGGCGAGGGCGAGCTCGACCTCTGGGTCGGCCTCAACGACCGGATCGCCGACGGGCGCGACGTCTCCTGGATATGGGATGCCGACTTCGAGCTGCTGGCGGGCGCCGTGCGCCGTGTCACCTGCGCCGGCACCCGGGCGCCGGAGATCGCGCTGCGGCTGAAGTACGCCGGCTGGCCCGAGGACCGGATCGCGATCGTGCCCGGGATCGAGCCCGCCCTCGACGCGGCGGTCGCGGCGGCGCCCGGGCAGCTCTTCGCGCTGCCGACCTACACCGCGCTGATGGAGCTGCACAAGCTGCTCGCCTCGCGCGGCCTGACCGAGGAGTTCTGGCGATGAAGCTGCGGCTGCTGGCGCTCTACCCGGAGCAGATGAACATCTACGCCGATCGCGGCAACATCCTCTTCCTGCAGCGGCGTTGCGAGTGGCGCGGGATCGAGTTCTCCTACGCCGCCGCCGGCCCCGGCGAGGGCCTCGACCCCGGCGCCCACGACCTGCTCTACCTCGGCGGCGGCCAGGATCGCGACCAGCGCGCGGTCGCCGCCGACATGGTCGCCGGCAAGCGCGACGGCCTCGCCGCGGCCATCGACGACGGTATCGCGATGCTGGCGGTCTGCGGCGGCTACCAGCTGCTCGGCCACAGCTACCAGCTGGGTGAGGAGCGGCTGTCCGGGCTCGGCCTCGTCGACCTGGAGACCGTGCGCGAGCCGGGCGAGCGGCTGATCGGCAACGTCGCGATCGAGGCCGATCTCGGCGACGGCCCACGGACGATCGCCGGCTTCGAGAACCACGGCGGCCGCACCTACCTCGGTGAGGGCGCGAAGCCGCTCGGCCGCGTCGTCAAGGGTTTCGGCAACAACGGCAAGGACGGCCATGAGGGCGTCCGCCGCGACAACCTGATCGGCACCTACCTGCACGGCCCCCTGCTGCCGAAGAACGCCTGGCTGGCCGACCGCCTGATCGCCCTCGCCCTCGAGCGCCGCTACGGCAGCCCGCCCGAGCTCGAGCCGCTCGACGACCGCCTCGAGCTCGCCGCCCAGGAGTGCGCCCGCGCCGCTGCGCTGGCCTAGCGCCCGCTGGAGCCGAAGCCGCCGTCGCCGCGGCTCGACTCGCTGAGCGCGTCGACCTCGAGCGGCTCTGCCGGACCGACCGGGGTCACGACCAGCTGCGCGATCCGGTCGCCCGGCTCGACCCGGAAGGTCTCCGCCGGATCCGTATTGAGCAGCAGCACCCGCACTTCCCCGCGGTAGCCGGCGTCGATCAACCCGGGAGAGTTGACCAGCGCAATCCCATGATCCCGCGCCAACCCCGAGCGCGGCAGCACCAGCCCCGCATGCCCCTCGGGAATCTCAACCGCCACCCCGGTCCCAACGCTCCACCGCTCCCCAGGCCCAAGATGAGCCGCCTCGCAGGCGTAGAGGTCCAGCCCAGCATCCCCCGCATGCGCCAGTGACGGCAAGACCGCCTCGTCCTTCAGCTTCAGCACCCTAAGTTCCACGACCTGCGCACCCTACACGCGCCCCACAGAGGAGGGAGAGGGGGTCTCTCGAACGGGCGGATACTCAAAATGCCGGTCTCGTTAGACCGGCATTTGTCCGGGCGAGAGACCCCCTCTCCCTCCTCTACTCAGGCAGCGTCGACAGCGCGCAGATCGTCGAACCGGTGCAACTCCGCCCGCGGCACCCTGGCCTGCACCAGCACGCCGTCGGCCCGCTCGGTCCGCTCCAGCTCCCCCGCCAGCTCGTGCAGCTCGTGCAGCCGCGCCCCCTCGCTGTAGGGGATCAGCAGCTCGACCTCGGTCAGGGTGTCCTCGAAGGCTTGCTCGACCCGCTCGCGCAGCTCCCCGATCCCCTCGCCGTCGAGGGCCGAGACCAGCACCGCGCCGGGATGGCGCAGCAGCGCGTCCCCGCGCTCGCCGGCGTCGAGCAGGTCGGCCTTGTTCAGCACCAGCAGCCGTGGCTTCTCGCCGGCGCCGATCTCCTCCAGCACCGAGTCCACCGCCTCGAGGTCGGCCAGCCGCCGCCGCTCCGGCGCCGCCGCGTCGAGGACCTGCAGGATCAGATCCGCCAGCACCGTCTCCTCCAGGGTCGCCTTGAACGCCTCGACCAGCTGGTGGGGCAGCTTCTCGATGAAGCCGACGGTGTCGGTGAAGAGGAAGTCGCGGCCGGAGAGCTCGCCGCCGCGGGTGGTCGGGTCGAGGGTGTGGAAGAGCCGGTCCCCCACTCCCACCGCGGCGCCGGTGAGCGCGTTGAGCAGGGTCGACTTGCCGGCGTTGGTGTAGCCGGCGAGGGCGACCCGGGGCAGCGAGGAGCGCTCGCGCCGCGCCCGCATCGTGCCGCGGTTGCGCTCCAGCCGCCGCAGCCGGCGCCGCAGCGCCGCGATCCGGTCGCGGGCGAGGCGGCGGTCGGTCTCGATCTGGCTCTCGCCCGGCCCCCTGGTGCCGATGCCCCCGTCCATCCGCCCGGCGCCGAGGCGCTCGAGGTGGGTCCAGAGCCCCCGCATGCGGGCCATGTTGTACTCGAGCTGGGCCAGCTCGACCTGCAGCTTGCCCTCGGCCGAGTGGGCGTGGTCGGCGAAGATGTCGAGGATCACCGCGGTGCGATCGATCACCGGCACGCCGAGCGCGGCCTCGAGGTTGCGCTCCTGGCGGGGCGCCAGCTCGTCGTCGCAGGCGACCAGGTTGGCGTCGCGGCGCTTCAGCTCCTCCTTCAGCTCGGCCAGCTTGCCGCGGCCGAGGTAGCGGTCGGGGTCGGGCTCGGACCGCTGCTGGACCAGCTCGCCCGCGGTCGCCGCGCCCGCCGTGCGCAGCAGCTCCTTCAGCTCGGCCAGCGGTTCGCCATCCTCGCGGCCGTCGACGATGCCGACCGCCAGGGCGCGCTGCCGCGCCCGCGGGTTGGAGACTCCGGCTCCGTTCGTCGATCGATCCACCGAGGCCGATTGTAGGCGTCGCCGCATTGCGGATAGGCTCCCCGGTCGTGAAGGTCTTCCTGACCGGCGGAACCGGCTTCATCGGCGGCGAGGTGGCGCGGCAGCTGCGCGCCCGCGGCGACGAGGTCGTCTGCCTCGCCCGCAACCCCGAGAAGGCGACCAAGCTGGCCGCGCTTGGCTGCGAGACGGTCTCCGGCGACCTCGGCGACGCCGCCGCGATCCGCGCCGGGATGGAGGGCTGCGAAGGCGTCATCCACGCCGCCGCGATCTACGAGATCGGCATCCCCGCCTCGCAGCATCCGGCGATGTGGGAGGCCAACGTCGCCGGCACCGAGCGGGTGCTGAAGGCGGCGCTCGACGCCGAGGTCCCCAAGGTCGTCTACGTCTCCACCGTCGGCGCCTTCGGCAACACCGATCGCCAGGTCGTCGACGAGACCTACGAGCATCCGGGCAGGGAGTTCACCTCCTACTACGAGGAGACCAAGCTCGAGGCGCACCGAGTCGCGAAGCGGATGATCGCGGACGGCCTGCCTGGCACGATCGTCCAGCCGGGCGGCGTCTACGGCCCCGGCGACACCTCGCAGGTCGCCGACCTGCTGGAGCAGTTCCTCGCCGGCAAGCTGCCGCTGCTGCCGTTCCCCGACTTGGGGATCTGCCTGACCCACGTCGAGGACATCGCCGGCGGCATCCTGCTGGCGCTCGACCGGGGCGCGATCGGCGAGGCCTACGTGCTCAGCGGCCCGGTGACGACGATGCGCGAGGCGATCGAGACGGTCGGCGCCCTCAGCGGCCGCAAGGCCCCCCGGCACGCGATGCCGGTGGCGCTGATGAAGGCGATGACCCCGATCGGCCCCTTGGTCGGCAGGCTGATGGGCCAGCCGCCGAACCTGCGCGAGCTGATCTCCTCCGCCGACGGCGTCACCTTCTGGGCCAGCCACGAGAAGGCCAGCCGCGAGCTCGGCTACGCGCCGCGCGGCATCGAGGAGGGGATGCGGCAGACGCTCGAAGCCGACGATCGCTTCCCCTCCCCCGCCTCCTGAGCGCCAGGCCGATGCGCGTCATCGACGTCGAGCACCTCGGCCGCCCGCACGTGATCGGCTGCTGGCAGGTCGGCGACATCCTCGTCGACCCCGGCCCGGAGTCCTCGCTGCCCACACTGCTCGAGGCGCTCGGCGAAGAGAGGCCGAAGGCGCTGCTGCTAACCCACATCCACCTCGACCACGCGGCGGCGACCGGGGCGCTGGTGCGCCGCTGGCCCGAGCTCGAGGTATACGTGCACGAGCGCGGCGCCCCCCACCTGATCGACCCCTCGCGGCTGCTGGCGAGCGCCGAGCGCCTCTACGGCGATGCGATGCAGCGGCTCTGGGGGGAGATCGTCCCGGTCCCCGAGGCCAACGTGAAGCCGCTGGCCGGTGGCGAGGCCATCCACGGCATGCGCGTCGCCTACACCCCCGGCCACGCCTCCCACCACGTCTGCTACCTGCACGAGGAGAGCGGCGCCGCCTTCGTCGGCGACATCGCCGCGGTCAGGATCCCCGGCGTCGACCTGATCGTCCCTCCCACCCCCCCTCCCGACATCGACCTCGAGGCCTGGGAGAGCTCGATCGAGATCGTCGAAGGCTGGCAGCCCGAGCGCCTAGCCCTGACCCACTTCGGCGCGATCGAGGACCCGTCGCCGCACCTGGCCAAGGTGCGCGAGCGGCTACGCGAGGAGGCGCAGCTGGCCAAGCAGCTGCCCGAGGACGAGTACGAGCGCCGCCACCGCGAGCGAGTCGCCGAGCGCGCCGCCACCCCCGAGGCGGCGGCCGAGCTGATCCAGTGCGTCCCGCCCGAGTACCAGTGGCGCGGCTTGGACCGCTACTGGCGCAAGCGCGAGGAGCGCGCCGCGGCCGGCTGAGTCATCTCCCCGGCCGGGAAACTACCCGCCCCGGCGGTGCCGTTCGCGGGATTGCTTCCTGCGGGCGGCTGCCCTTCGCTCGCGAACCTTGTCCCGCCATTCCAGGGCAGCCGGCTCGCCACGCGCCAGCCGCCAGCGGTACTCGGCGAAGACCGGCGGGTAGGTGGCCCCGTCGAACAGGTGCATCTCGCCGAGCGGCTCAGGCAGCTCGACCTCCAGCGGGGGCTCGATCAGCCCCTGGCAGGTATAGCCGCCAGGCGGCAGCGGCTCGAGGCGCATCACCATCAGCAGCTTGCTGCCCATTCGGTGGAAGACCGGCTCGCGCGTACGGTCGTTCTGGCTCCGACCGCCGTTGCAAGGACCCGGGCCCAGGTTGATCGAGAGACGAGTCGTCTCCGGTCCGAGGCTCTCCTGTTCGCCGGAGATCGACCACGTGACTGCATTCTCGCCGCCGACTACCGAGGTCGGGTTGCATGGCCCGCTGCCCCACCACTCCCATCGCCCGCGCTGCTTCTCGAAGGAAAGGCCGATGACGCCAAAGCGCGAGCGCAACCGACCGCTGGCGAACTCCGCCTGCCCGCCTCGTTCGCTCACCCTCCGGTAGTTGCGCATGGGCGCGATCCGCGTGGCGAAGCCGCGCTGTTCGACCAGGAAGGCGCGCAGGGCGCGCTCGCTGGGTCGCGATCCACGCTCGGCTCCGGTCGGACCGCCGAAGACCTGCACCGGATCGAAGGTATGCCCGCCGCAGGTCGTCGGCCAAGGCCACACCGGCCAGCGTTCGACCGCAGGGTCAGGACCCGTCGCGCCTCGGGCGCCAGACGACGTGGAGAGCGCCAGTGCCAGCAGCCCCGCCACAACGACAACTTTGAGAAATCCCGCCCAACGCCCTGCCATGGACGCACCAGGGTAGCGCGGAGTTCACTCTTTGCGTGAAGTGGGCCGAGGAGTGTCTTCTCGGCCGCTCCAAATCCGGTCGAAGAGCTCGCCGTCGAGCGGCACGAGCCAGACCTCTCGAATCCAGCGGTGCTCGGTGTTGACGCGGTAGATGCCAAAAACGTCTCCCAGGAGACCCTCTCACCGTCCAGCGTGGCAGGCCCCTGGGACGAACTGGGCTACGGCGTCGCCTGCCACGATCACCTCGCCCGGCTGCATTTGCATGGTCGCGTTTGCGAGCAGACGCCGCATCTCAAAGTAGGCGATCACCTCCCCGACGCCGCGATGGTCACTCGCTATCGGACTTCGGCCGGGGAGCGAGGCTGTGGCCGGTGCGAAACCCGGCAACGGCGGCCGCCTTGGGCTCGCCGTCCTCGAACGCTCCGACGAGCCGGTAGCCTTCCGCGCGCTGCACGTCATCGACAGCGCGAACGAACGAATCCTCGTCCTTGATGTCCGCTCGCAGCGCCTGCATCGCGCGGAACGCCGAGCCCGTGTCGGGTGGGAGCACACCTCGCGGATCGCGGTCGCATCCTGAGCCTCGCGCCGGACGGTCAGCGGCCGCATAAACTTGGCGCTCATGTCAAACATCTACAGACCGACGTTCGAGGACGGGGAGCGCCCGGAGGGGTTTCGCTCGCGGCGGGCTCGCATCGGCTACGAACTTGGCGCCGAACTGGTCGGCGCCAGCCTCTGGAGGGTCCCTCCCGGCGAGGCTGCCTACCCGTACCACTTCCACTACGCAGACGAGGAGTTGGTGATCGTTCTCTCCGGCCGACCCAGCCTGCGCACGCCGGAAGGCATCAGAGAGCTGGAAGAGGGCGAAGCGCTCCGCTTTCCGCTCGGCGAGGAGGGGGCTCACCAGATCGTCAACCGCAGCGAGGAGACCGCGACCTTCCTGGCGATCTCAAGTCACGGCCGCCCCGATGTCGTCGTCTACCCAGATTCCGACAAGATCGGCGTCGGCGAGCGCCTGCCCAGGGGTGGAGGTTTGCGAGCGTTCTTCAGACGAGCAGATGCCGTCGACTACTTCGACGGCGAGCCTCCCGACCGCGGCTGAGCTCTGCCCCGAGCGAAGATTCCGGCAATGGGACCGGGTGAGGTGAGCGTCCATCGCGCGCAGGTCGTGTGGAGCGGTGGCGAGGCCGACGACGTACGCGCGCACGAGATCCGGCTCGCCGATCAGGCGGTCGAGGCTTCCTGCGCAGTGGCCCTGGGGGGCGACCCCTCCAAGGCCGATCCCGAGGAGCTGTTCGTAGCCTCGCTGTCGAGCTGCCACATGCTCTGGTTCCTCGCCCTGGCACGAGCCGCGAAGATCCGCGTTACGTCATACGAAGACGAGGTGGAGGGCACGATGGACGACAGCCGCTTCACCCTCGTCGTCCTGCGACCGCGAGTGGTCTTCGCGAGCGAGGTCGACACCGAGGAAGTCGCCTCGCTGCACCGCCGCGCCCACGAACGCTGCTTCGTCGCCAACAGCGTCAGCTGCCCGGTCGAAGTCGAGCCGCGGCCGTGAACATGCCTCGTGCGCGATCATTCAGGCGGGTTCGGCGGCGGCGGCAAGCGCCCCGGCAAACAGCTCCACCGTCTCGTCGATGGAGTCGAGGATCGGATCCTGTCGCCACGGATCGTCCAGGCGGTCGCGCGCCCCAGCACGCGATCGCAGGGCAGCCGTGGCCATATCCTCAGCGTGCTGCTTCCGGACCCGCCGATGCGCGATGCCGAGCGCGTCTCCCAGGCGGTCCAGGTGGCGACCTCGGATCCGGTCCGGACGGTACTCGCCCCCGTATTTCATCCCCATCTTGCGACCGAACCGGCGTCCATAGGCGCGCGTGGAGATCAGGTCATAGAGAGGTGCGAGCCTCGGTGCGCCGGGGCCCTCGAGCAGCAGCGAATAGTTCTTCGAATGGGCATCGGCGTTGCCGATCAGGACGTTGAAGAGCAACGCGTCGAGAAACCTCAGCAGCCCCACGCCGGGGCCGGCCGCATGGGCGCGAATCAGCGATCCGCACTCGGCGACACCCGGCCCGCCTTCGGCCTCGTACTTCGTCGGGTGGCGACCGCAAGAAGTTGCCCTCAGGCAGCAGACCGGCGAAAAAGGGGCGACAATCGGAGTCTGCGTAGGGCCCGTCCGTCGGCGAGGATGCCGGCGAGCTCGTCGTGGAGATAGACATCAAGCGCGTTCATCGCGGCTCCAGGTGGAGATCCAGCCCCAGGGCAGCGAGAACGCGCTGGATCCCGCTGTACTGCGCCGTCGTCTTGCCGCGCTCGAGTTCGCTCACGAAGCGCAGGGTGACGCCGGAGACATCTGCAAGCTCCCCCTGGGTCAGCTCGAGCTCTTTGCGTCGGGCACGGATCCGCGCGCCGAGCTCCTTCTCATCCTTGATCGGCTGTGTCTCCATTTTCCCGTTCGGGAAAAAGATGACAGATCGAGCGGACGAACCCCGCCTATTTTCCCGTTCGGGAAAAATCACCCACCGATACTCAGCCGCGGGTCATTATTTTCCCGTTCGGGAAAATCAGTGGCTTCAAGCTAGATGCTCGCGCATCCGCTCGACCGCCTCTTCGATGCGCTCGTCGGGCGCGGTGAGGGCGATGCGGAAGAAGCCCTCGCCGCTCGGCCCGTACATCGAGCCCGGCGAGACGACCACCGCCGCCTCTTCCAGCACCAGCTCGGCGAAGGAGGTCGAGGTGTGGCCCTCGGGAACCGGCGCCCAGACGTAGATCGTGCCCTTCGGCGCGGCGACGTCGACCCCGATCTCGCCCAGCGCGCCGACGACCAGGTCGCGACGGCGCAGGTAGGTCTCGTTGATCCGTTCCCGCGGTCCGCTCGGTCCCTCCAGCGCGGCGACGCCGGCCATCTGCACGGCCTCGAAGAGGCCCGAGTCGACGTTGGTCTTCAGCCGCCAGTAGGTCTGGACCGCCTCCTCGTTGCCGAGGATCGCGGCGCAGCGCCAGCCGGTCATGTTGAAGCCCTTGGAGAGTGAGAAGACCTCGACCCCGACCTCCTTCGCCCCGGGGGTGGCGAGGAAGCTGGGCGCGACGTAGCCGTCGTAGGTGGTCTCCGAGTAGGCGTTGTCGTGGACGACGAGGATGTCGTGCTCGCGGGCGAAGGAGACGACCAGCTCGAAGAAGCCCTCGGGGACGGTCGCTCCGGTCGGGTTGTTGGGGTAGTTGACGAACATCAGCCGCGCCCTGGCGGCGACGTCGGCGGGGACGGCGCCGAGGTCGGGGACGAAGCCGAGCTCGGGCACCAGCGGCAGCAGCTCCGGCGTCGCGCTGGCGAGCGTCGGGCCGCCGGTGTAGGGCGGGTATCCGGGGTCGGCGGCGAGCGCGACGCCGCCCGGGTCGAGGAAGGCGAAGCAGAGGTTGTAGATGCACTCCTTGGCGCCGATCGCCGGGATCACCTCACCGTCGGGATCGATCTCGACCCCGAAGCGGCGCTCGTAGAACCCGGCGAGGGCCCGGCGGAACTCCTCGCGGCCGCGGTTGCTCGGGTACCGGTGGTGGGCCGGGTCGGCGACCGCCTCCTGCATCGCCGCGACGATGTAGGGGTAGGTCGGTTCGTCGGGATCGCCGATACCGAGGCTGATCACGTCGATTCCGGCGGCGCGCTTGTCGGCGATCCGCCGCTCCAGTTCCTGGAACATGTAGGGAGGCAACGCCTCCAGGCGCTTCGATGGTCGTCCGATTCCCACGGCCGCGGAAATCTATTCGGTGAGGCCGGCGAGCGCTTGCAGCAGCTCGGCCGAGAGCTCGCCGGCGCAGATCGGCTCGGCCCAGCCGGTCAGCGTCAGGTCGAGGTCGCGGCCCACCTCCACCTCGAGCTCGCCGCCGTCCAGCTCGACCGCGATCGGGCTCGCCGCGCCGCCGAGGAAGGCGGTCACCGCCGCGCCGCCGGCGCCCGTGCCCGAGGAGAGCGTCTCCCCCACGCCGCGCTCGAAGATCCGCGCCCGCACCCGGCTGCCCTCGATCCGCAGGAAGGAGACGTTGGTGCGGTTGGGGAACAGCTCGTGCGATTCGATCGGCGGCCCGATCGCCCCCAGGTCGAGCCGCTCGAGCTCATCGCCGACCTCGATCGCGCACTGCGGGTTGCCGATCGAGACGTGCTGGAACTCCCACTCGCGACCGCCGGCGCTCAACCTGCCCTTGCCGTCGGCGCCGCCCGAGGGGAAGTCCTTGGAGCCCGTCGATGCCCGGCCCATCTCGACCGAGCATGTCCGCTCCGACGTAATCGTCGGCGTGATCGGGCCCGCGGCCGTCCCCACGGTGAACGTGTCCTCCGTGGTCCAGCCGTGTCTCCGCATGTAGAGAACGGCCTCGCGCACCCCGTTGCCGGACAGCTCAGCCTCAGAACCGTCCGGATTAAAGATCCGCAGCGATGCGACGAAAGCTGGGTTATCGCTACGCGTCAACAGCAGCACTCCATCGGCTCCAACCCCAAAATGCGCATCGCAAATCCTCTGCGTCCGCGCGCCGTTGAGCGCCCAAGGCAACGATTCTGCCTCCAGGATCACGTAGTCGTTCCCCAGCGCTGTCCACTTCTCAAATCGCATCGCCGCACCCTACCCGCAAGGACCTATCCCGGTAGGGCCGGAACGTCTTGTACTTTTTTTGGGCTGCCGACCTCGGACGGCCGCACATTGTCTTCAAAAAAAGTTAAGTGGAGGCCCTACCGGGATAGGTCCCTACACGGCGCCCGATCTCGACAGCCACATCGGCATCGGAAAGCCCGGTCCGGTCGATCTGGGTCAGGTTGGGGATCTTGCGCATCCAGGTCAGCTGGCGGCGGGCGTAGTTGCGCGAGCGCTTCTTCATCCGCTCGACGTCGCCGCCCAGCAGCTCGTCGAAGCCGAGCGCCTTGCGCGCCGTGCGCGACGGGCCCAGGGCTTCGGTGCGTTCCACCTCGGCCTTCGCGCCGGCGGCGACGATCGCCTCGGTCCGCGCGCCGATCCGCTCGTAGAGTCGGTCCCGCTCCATGTCGAGTCCGAAGATCGTCGTCGGATGGCGGGTCTGGGGAGACCACAGCTCCGAGTCCTCCGCCCCGGCCGGCGCCTTGACCAGCGACAGCTCAGCCACAGCCGCCCGCAGATAGAGCCCCGTCCCCCCCACCACGATCGGCCGCCGCCCCGCCGCCAGCACCGCGTCGATCTCGGCATGAGCAAGCCGCATGTAATCCCCAACGGAAAAAGGCTGGGTAACGGGGACGAAGCTGACCAACCGATGCTCCAGCTTCGCCTGCTCGGCGGAGCTGGCGACCCCGGTCAGAGTCTCCAGGCCTTCGTACACCTGCAACGCATCGCAGGAGATGGCGACCGGGTCCTCCCCCCGCTTCCGCAGCTCCTCCGCAAGCGCGATCGCGACCCCGGTCTTCCCCACCCCGGTCGGCCCGAAAATTCCGATGACGCGCACCGTGGAGGTCACGCAGCCGCTCGATAAGGGGATGTCGGTGGTGCCCCGAACGGCTTGTACTTTTTTCGCGGCGACAACCTCGGACGGCACCAAACTGTCTTCGAAAAAAGTTGAGTGAGGGGTTCCACCGACATCCCCTCAACCAATCCGACTGAACAACCTTTCGCTCCCCGCAAGCGTCGTAGAGGTACTGTCGGCGATCTCGACCTCCACAAGCTCCCCGGGCTCGGCGACCCCGTCGAAGTTCACGGTCTTGTTGTGCCGCGTCCGCCCCCGCAGCCTGGTCTCGTCGGTGCGGCTGGGACCCTCGACCAGCACCTCCATCGTCCGCCCGACGAAGCGCTCGGCCCGCTCGCCGGCCCGCCGCTGGACCAGCTCGACCAGCCGTTCCATCCGCTCCCGCTTGACCGGATGGGGCACCTGCGCGCCCATCGTCGCCGCCTCGGTCTCGCGCCGCGGCGAGAAGGCGAAGGTGAAGGCGCTGTCGTAGCCGACCTCGTCGACGACCTCAAGCGTCTGCTCGAAGTTGGCCTCGGTCTCGCCGGGGAAGCCGACGATGATGTCGGTGGTGATCGCGCAGTCCGGCACGTGCTCGCGGATCAGCGCGACGCGGTCCATGTAGCGCTGGCGGTCGTAGGTGCGCCGCATCCGTTTCAGCACCGCGCTGGAGCCCGACTGCAGCGGTAGGTGGACGTGCTCGCAGAGCGCCGGCAGCTCGGCGTGGGCGCGGATCACGTCCTCCTTCATGTCCTTCGGGTGCGGGCTGGTGTAGCGGATCCGCTCGATCCCCTCGACCGCGTCGACTCGGGCCAGCAGCTCGGCGAAGCCGATCCGCGCCTCGCCCGGCAGGTCGCGGCCGTAACTGTTGACGTTCTGTCCGAGCAGGGTCAGCTCGCGCACGCCGTCGGCGGCGAGCGCCTCGGCCTCGAGCACCAGCTCGGCGGGGTCGCGGCTCTGCTCGCGCCCGCGGGTCGACGGCACGATGCAGTAGGCGCACCTGCAGTTGCATCCCTGGGAGATCTGCAGCCAGCCCTGGAACTGGCGCTCGCGCCGCGCCGGCAGGTGGCCGGAGAAGTCCTCGAACTCGAAGTAGCCCTGGGCGGTCAGCGAATCGGAGTTGAGGAACTCGGCCAGCTTGTGGATCTGCCCGGGGCCGAAGGCGACGTCGACGAAGGGGAAGCGCTGGAAGACCTCGTCCTTGACCGACTGCGCCCAGCAGCCGCCGACGCCGACCACGCGCTCGGGATCTTCGGACTTGAGCCGCTTCGCCTCGCCGAGGTGGGCGACGAAGCGGTTGTCGGCCGACTCGCGGATCGAGCAGGTGTTGAAGAGGATCAGATCGGCCTCGGCACGGCTCGCGGCCTCCTCGTAGCCGATCGACTCAAGCATCCCCTGCATCCGCTCGGAGTCGTGCACGTTCATCTGGCAGCCGAACGTGGTGACGTGGTACCTGGGCATGGAGCCCAAAGAGTAGCCGCGCAGCTCTACTCCGACTCCTCCGCTTCGGCCTCCTCGGTCGCCCCCGGCAGGCCGGCCTCGTGCTCGCGGTGTTCTTCCTCGTGCTGGGAGTGCAGGACCGCGAAGGTGCTGGCGACGACGGCAAGGGCGACGAAGCAGAGCGCGACCGCAGACCCCGCCTTGCCTGGGAACTTCTCCAGCCTCAGGCCGAGGAAGGTGAAGACGACCGCCGAGGCGGCGAGCACTCCGCCGGAGACGTAGAAGATCAGTTCGTAGTCCATGCTAGGGGCGACGATCTTATGCGGCGCGGGGCACTTCCTGCTCCTCGGGCACGACAGGCGTCTCGCCCTCCGCGCCGATGCCGAGCGCGGCGCGGATCTTCCCCTCGAGCTCGGCGGCGATCTCCGGGTTCTCGACCAGGAACTGCTTGGCGTTGTTGCGCCCCTGCCCGAGCCGGGTCTTGCCATAGGAGAAGAAGGAGCCCGATTTCTGCACCAGGTCGTGCTCGATGCCGAAGTCCAGCAGACCGCCCTCGCGTGAGATGCCGACCCCGTACTCGATGTCGAACTCGGCCTGGCGGAAGGGCGAGGCGACCTTGTTCTTGACGACTTTGACCCGGACCCGGTTGCCGACCGCCTCGGTCCCTTCCTTGAGGGTCTCGATGCGGCGGATGTCGAGCCGCTGCGAGGAGTAGAACTTCAGCGCCCGGCCACCCGGCTGGGTCTCGGGCGAGCCGAACTGGACGCCGACTTTTTCGCGAATCTGGTTGGTGAAGATGCAGACCGTGTTGGTCCGGTTGAGGTTGCCGGCCAGTTTGCGCATCGCCTGCGACATCAGGCGGGCCTGCAGGCCGACCGTCGTGTCGCCGATCTGGCCGTCGAGCTCGGCTTTCGGGGTCAGCGCCGCGACCGAGTCGATCGCGACCACGTCGATCGCCGCCGAGGCGATCAGCCGGTCGGCGATCTGCAGCGCCTGCTCGCCGTAGTCGGGCTGGGAGACCAGCATCTCGTCGGTGTCGACGCCGATCTTGCGCGCGTAAGTCGGGTCGATCGCGTGCTCGGTGTCGATGAAGGCGCAGATCCCGCCGCGGCTCTGTGCCTCGGCGATGATGTGGTAGATCAGCGTCGTCTTGCCCGAGGACTCGGGGCCGAAGATCTCGACGATCCGGCCGCGTGGCACGCCGCCGATGCCCAGCGCCAGGTCGAGCGCGAGCGCCCCGGTCGGGATCGCCGGGATCTTGATCGTCGCGTCGGCGCCGAGGCGCATCAGCGCACCCTGGCCGAAATCGCGCTCGATCTGCGTCACGGCCGCCTCCAGCGCCGCGTCCTTCGCCTTGGCGTCCTTCGCCGAGGCGTCCTTCAAAGCCGCTTTCTTGTCTGCCATCTCAATCCACCTCACTGCCGCCCGCCTGCGGGCAGCTCGACTTGCGCCAGCGGGGTGTACTGCGCACCCTGCGGCTGGAGTTTAGAACGGTAGAGCGTCATCCGGACGCCATCGAAGGGCCGCAGCAGCTCCCTCGGCAGCGCCCCGGGAGGCTTCGCGACGGAGGCCGGGCGTTTCGACCCACGTTCCTCCCTGCGCACCCGCGCCACGGTCACGTGCGGCCAGAAAGGCCGCTTCTCGGGCTCGTAGAGCCGGGCGGCGACCAACCGCCGCACCAGCCCCGCCTGCAGTTCCACGGCGCCGGGCGACTCGGCCGGCAGGGCGAACAAGCGAGCCCGCCCGCGCGGCGGCCGCTGCACCGGCTCGCCCAGCTGGATCCCCGCCGCCGGCCCCGCCGCCTCCCGCACGATCTCCCCCAGCCGCTCGATTTCCCTCTCCGCCGTCCAGCCGAGGAAGGCGAGCGTGATGTGCAGCGACTCCAGCGCCACCGGACGCAGCGCCGGGTCGCTCAGGGCCCCGCCCCCCCAGGCCGCGATCCGCTCCCGCACCGCCTCGGGCAGGTCGAGGGCGACGAACAGTCGCGCCCGCGGGCTCTTCAGCCTCTGCTTCGCCATGCCCATGACGCTACGGGGCGCCGCCGCGCGACTCAACACCTAAATGCAAGAAATGCGTGCCGTCTTCGCTACAGGGGCGCGTCTTTGCCGCCGAGCAGGGTGCGCAGCAGGTGCATCGCCACCAGGGCCGAGCGTTCGCGCACGTCCTCGCGGCTGCCGGGGATGACCGGGTCGCGGGCGATCGCGGCGCCGCCGGCGAGGCGGGCGTCGAAGCAGACGTAGCCGACCGGCTTCTCCTCGCTGCCGCCGGCGGGCCCGGCGATGCCCGTGATCGAGACCGCCGTGTCGGCGCCGAAGCGCTCCAGGGCGCCGCGCGACATCGCCTCCGCCACCTCGGGCGAGACCGCGCCGTGCGCCTCGATCAGGCCCGGATCGACCCCGAGCAGCTCGGCCTTGGCCTCGTTCGAGTAGGAGACGACGCTGCCGGCGAAGTAGGAGGAGGCGCCGGGCAGGTTGGTGATCCGCGAAGCCAGCAGCCCGCCCGAGCAGGACTCGGCGAGGCCGAGCGTGCGTCCCTGCAGCAGCCGGGCCAGCTGCGAGTCGATCGTCTCGCCGTCGAGGCTGAAGAGGTGGCGGCTGTGGCGATCGGCGAGCCCCGCCCGCACCGCCTCGGCCACCGGCGCCGCCTCGGCGCGGTAGCGGACGTCGATCTCGATCTCGCCGCGGCGCAGGCAGGTGGTGATCTCGACCGCTTCGAGCTCGACCCCATCCGTCTCGATCTCACGCAGGCTCTTGGCGATCTCCGACTCGGGCACCCCGAACATCCGCACCGTGTAGGCGAGCAGCGGCGTTGCGCCGGCAAGCACCGCCTGCACCGGGCGCGACTCGATCGCCCGCGGCCACATCGGGCGCAGCTCGCGCGGCGGGCCGGGCAGCACGACCACGACCAGCTCCCCGGCCGGTACGACCAGACCGGGCGCCGTGCCCACCGGGTCGAGCGCGATCGAGCCCTCGGGGACCATCGCCTGCTTGCGGTTTGCCGCCCGCACCGCCTCCTCGTCGAATTTGAAGCGGCGGGCGAAGCCGCGCAGGATCGCGGCGATCCTCTCCTCCATCTCCTCGTCGAGGACCATCTCGACCCCGGCGAAGCGGCCGACGACTTCGGCGGTCAGATCGTCGGCCGTGGGCCCGAGTCCGCCCGTCGTGACGATCAGGTCCATCCCCTCGTCGGCGAGGAAGCGCAGTGCCGCCTCGAGGTCCCCCGGCCGGTCGGCGACGACGAGGATGTGGGCGACCTCGACCCCGAGCTGGGCCAGCCGTTCGGAGACCCAGGGCCCGTTGCTGTCGACGATCCGCCCGGTGATCACCTCCGTCCCGGTCACCACGATCGCTGCCCGGACCGGGCTCATTCGCAGTCGGGCCTTTCTCCCTCTTCGAGCTCGACCAGCTCTCCGTCTGCGTCAACCCGGTAGCCGATCGGGCTCGAGCTGGGCGCAACCTCCGCCCGCCTGCCGTCGACGAAGATCGTCAACGAGCCGTTGCCGGAGGCGAGCTCGAAGCCCTCGGAGCGGTAGGGACCGGCTTCGGCCCCGACGGCGAGGATCTCGCCGTCGACCAGCGCTTCCTCGTCGGCGTCGAGCAGGCAGACCCAGACTTCCGCCGTCGCCGCCAGCCGCACCGCGACGCCGGGCTTCACCGCGGGCTCGGTCCGCACCTGCTGGCGCTCGTCGCCGGGCTCGCCTACCGTGACGCCGGGATCGTCGCCGTTCTCCCCGCCGGCGAGGCCGATTCCGATCAGCAGCGCGACCATGCCGACCGAGACGACCGCGAGCACGACGCGCCCGGACGGCCCCGAGCGCCGCCGGCGAGCGGCCGTCGGCACCGGCTCGAGCCGCTTCGGCGCGCGCTCTCCCCCCGGCGGCTCGGTGGCTCGCCGGTAGTCCTCGGCAAGCCGGTCGCCGTCGAGGCCGAGGTAGGTGGCGTAGGTGCGGACGAAGCCGCGGCTGTAGGCGCCGCCGGGGAGGACGTCCCAGTCCTCGTTCTCCATCGCCCGCAGGAAGCGGGCGCGGATCTTGGTCGCCGCCTCGACCTCGGAAAGTTCGACTTTGCGACGATTCCGCGCATCCCTGAGGGTGGGTCCGATCCCGGTGTCCACCCCGACATTGTGTCTATTGCGGCCCGTCCGCGTCCACAGCGACGGGTGGAGCCGTTCCACCGCCCGCCAGCACGCGGGGCAGATCGGCCTCGCCGATCAGCACCTGGCGCGGCTTGGAGCCCTCGTAGCCGGAGATCACCCCGCGCCGCTCGAGCATGTCGATCAGGCGGCCGGCCCGGGTGTAGCCGACCCGCAGCCGGCGCTGGATCATCGAGACCGAGGCGGTTTCGGTCTGGACCACGGTGCGGATCGCGTCGTCGAGCAGGTCGTCGGCGTCGGGGTCGAAGTCGTCCTCGGTTTCGACCCCCCTCTCCTTGTGGACCTCGAGCAGCTCGGCCTCGAACTCGGGCTCGCCCTGCTTGGCCCAGTGGCCGGTGATGCGGGCGATCTCCTCCTCGGTGACGAAGGCGCCCTGGACCCGAGCCATCTTCGAGCTGCCGGCGCCGCGGAAGAGCATGTCCCCCTGGCCGAGCAGCGCCTCGGCGCCGCCCTGGTCGAGGATCACCCGCGAGTCGGTCTGCGAGGAGACGGCGAAGGCGATCCGGGCCGGGATGTTGACCTTGATCGTGCCGGTGATGATGTCGGTGGATGGGCGCTGCGTCGCCAGCACCAGGTGGATCCCCGTGGCGCGCGACTTCTGCGCCAGGCGGATGATCGAGTCCTCGACCTCGGCCGGGGCGACCATCATCAGGTCGGCAAGCTCGTCGATCACGCAGAGGATGTGCGGCAGCGGCGCCTCCCCGGCCTTGGCGCGGGCGCGGTTGAGCTCGGCCAGGTTGCGGCAGCGGGCCTCGCCCATGATCCCGTAGCGGCTCTCCATCTCGGCGATCAGGTTGGCGAGCACGTTGGCGGCCAGTCGCGGCGAGGTGACGACGGGGGTGAGCAGGTGCGGGACGTGCTCGTAGTGGTTGAGCTCGACCTGCTTGGGGTCGACCAGGACCAGGCGCACGTCGTTGGGCGAGGCGTGCATCAGGATCGAGCAGAGGATCGCGTTGACGCAGCCCGACTTGCCCGAGCCGGTGGTGCCGGCGACGAGCACGTGCGGCATCTTCGCCAGGTCGGTCCAGACCGCTTTGCCGTCGATGCCCTTGCCGAGCCAGGCGACCAGGGGCGAGGTCTTCTCAGGCCGCCCGGCGTAGATGTCGCCGAGCCGGACCAGGCGGCGGCGGGTATTCGGCACCTCGACCCCGACAGCCTGCTTGCCGGGGATCGGCGCGAGGATGCGGATCTCGGTCGAGGCGAGCGCGTAGGCGAGGTCGTTGGAGAGCTCGGTGACTTTCTTCACCTTGGTGCCGGGGGCGAGGCGCAGCTCGAAGCGGGAGACGTGGGGACCGCTGACGATGCCGACGATCTTCGCCTCGACCCCGAAGTGGCCGAGCGTCTCGACCAGCTTGCGGCCGATCGCTTCGTGATCGCGCGGGTCGGGCCCTTTGTCGCCCTTGCCCTTTTCCAGCGCCCTGGCCGGGGGCGGGCGGTAATCGATCTGCTCCGATTCGGTCACGCCGCGCTTGTTGCCCATCGGGGTCAGCGGCGCCGGCTCGGACTCGGCTTCCGCCGCCTGAAGCTCCGCGAACTCGTGGGTCGCGGGCTCGGGCTCGGCGGCTGCTTCGGGATCCTCGGCAATCGCCACCGTCGGCTCGAAGTCGTCGTCCTGCTCCGGATAGGCGCTCATCACGTCGGTGGGGCCCGCCGCGGTCTCGAAGCCGGAGCTCTTCTCGGCACGGCGCTCGTCGCGGTGCTGGATCGCCGTCTCGGCAAATTCGCGACCGCCGAGGAAGACGCGACGGACGCCGCGGCCGAGGCCGCGGAAGACGGCCGAGATCGAGGTGCCGGTGACCAGAATCGCCCCGATCGCCAGCAACAGCACGCAGAAGATCCTCGCCCCGACCGCCCCGAACAGGTACTCGAGCGCCGTCTCGAGCCCGTAGCCGACCTTGCCCCCGTCCCAGCCGAGGAAGAGGACGAAGGCGAGGTAGACCCCGGCGGCGATCGTCGCCAGCCCGATCAGGTCGAGGTGTCGCTGCTGCAAGCCCTCCGGCAGCCGCGGCCACAGGCGCCGGCGGCCCTTCGGCTTCGGTTTCTTCCCGCGCCCCTTGCCCCGGCGCGCCGACGAGCCTCGCTTCTTGCGCACGAACATAAGGCACGCTTCGACGCGGAGCCGGCCCCCCCTGCCTTTTAAATTCACGCTAAAAGCGCGGGGAAACCTGGCTGGGGCGGGCTACCATCGATTCGATGCTTGGCGCGGAGACCGATTCGGACGGGGGGCGGGTGCTGGTCGTCGAGGACGACGCCGAGATCGCCGACGTGCTGCGGCGCTCGCTGCGCACAGAGGGATATGAGGTGAAGACAACCGGGGACGGGGTCGAGGCGCTCGACCTCGCTGCCGGCTTCGTTCCCGATCTCGTCGTCCTCGACCTGGGCCTGCCGCGAATGGACGGGATCGAGGTCTGCCGGCGCCTGCGCGCCGAGAGCGACGTGCCGATCCTGATCCTGACCGCGCGGGCTCAGACCGAGGACCGGGTCGGCGGCCTCGACAGCGGCGCCGACGATTACCTGGTCAAGCCGTTCGAGCGCAAGGAGCTGCTGGCCCGCATCCGGGCGCTGCTGCGCCGCCGGCCGCCGCGCGGCTCGGCCTCGCTCGAGGTCGGCGACCTGACGCTCAACCCCGACAGCCGCGAGGTCAGGCGCGGCGGGCGTGAGATCGAGCTGACCAACCGCGAGTTCGAGCTGCTCGAGCACCTGATGCGCAACGAGCGCCTCGTCGTCCCTCGCGAGCGGCTGCTCGACGAGGTCTGGGGATATGACCCGATGGCGGCGACCAACACGATCGACGTCTTCGTCTCCAACCTGCGGCGCAAGCTCGAGGCGGGCGGCGAGAGCCGCCTCCTGCACACCAAACGCGGCGCCGGCTACGTGTTGAAAGGGTGACGATGCGGCAGCCCGGCTGGAACCCCCAGGGCTGGCCGGTGCGGTGGCGGCTGGCGGCAACCTCGGCCGGGCTGACCCTGGCGATCCTGCTGCTGTTCGGCGGGGTGATCGGCCAGGTCGCCACAGACCGGCTGCGCGACGACTTCAACCGCGAGGTGGCGGCGGCGGCGCAGACGCTCGCTGCCGAACTGCGGATCGTCAACACGCCGGCCGGCTCCTACCTGATCCGCGGCCCCGGCCTCGACGACTTCGCCCTGCCCAACGACGCCTCGGTTCGCGTGTTCGACCTGCGCGGGTCGCTGCTGACCCAGAGCACCGACGCCGCCGACCTGGGGCCGCCGCAGGAAGGGCTGAACCGGGTCGACTCGATGCGGGTGGCGACGGCGCGGATCGCCGGCGGCAGCGGCAGCCTCACCGGCTACGTCCAGTACGGGCGCGACGTCGCCCAGCTCGATGCCACCGTCAACCGGCTCTGGCTCTTCGTCCTCGCCGGCGTGCTCGGCGGAACGCTGCTGGCCTGCCTGGCCGGGATCGCGATCGCCCGCCGCGCGATGCGGCCGATCTCCGCGCTCACCGCCAGCGCCCGCCAGGTGGCCGAGACCGGTGACCTCTCCCGCCACATGCCCGATCCGCGGACCGACGACGAGGTCGGCGAGCTGGCGCGCACCCTGGAGCGGATGCTGCGCTCGCTCGACGCCGTCCGCGACGAGCGCGAAGCGGCGCTGCGGCGCCAGCGCGAGTTCGTCGCCGACGCCTCACACGAGCTGCGTACGCCGCTGACCAGCATCCTCGCCAACCTCGAACTGCTGCAGGCTTCGCTGCAGGCGCCCGGGCGCGAGGACGAGCGGACGATGGTCGACTCCGCCCTGCGCTCGTCCGGGCGGATGAGCCGGCTGGTCGGCGACCTGCTGCTGCTGGCCCGAGCCGACGCCGGCCGGATCGGCGCCCGCACCCGCTGCGACCTGGCCGAGGTCGCCGCCAGCGCCGCGGCCGAGGTGGCGCCGACGATCGGCGAACGCGACCTGCGGGTCGAGGGCGAACCGGCGCTGCCGGTCGACGGCAACCCCGACGAGCTGCACCGGATGCTGCTCAACCTGCTCGACAACGCGGCTCGCCACACGCCGCCGGGCGCGACGATCGAGCTGCGTCTGCGCGCCCGCGGCGGCGACGCCATGGTCGAGGTCGCCGACGACGGTCCCGGTGTGCCGCCCGAGCTGCGCGAGCAGGTCTTCGAGCGCTTCGTCCGCGGCGAGGGGCCCGCCGACACCGCGATCGGCGGTGGCAGCGGGCTCGGGCTGGCGATCGTCCGCTCGGTCGCGACCTCACACGGCGGCAGCGCCGAGGTCGGCGAGTCCGAGCGCGGCGGCGCGCTCTTCCGCATCCGCCTGCCGCTTGCGGCTGCTCAGACCTCGACGACGACCGGCAGGATCATCGGCCGGCGCCGCAGCTTGCCGTAGAGCAGCTTGGCGATCGCATCGTGCAGGTCTTCCTGGATCAGGTGGACCTCGCGGGTGCCGGCCTCGGCCGCGTCCTCGAGGCAGTCCTCGACCATGTCCTTGAGCTCGTCGAGCAGCGCCCCCTCCTGCCCGTCGGGGAAGGCGACGGCGCGGACGATCACCTCCGGGTCGGCGACCACGGCGCCGTCGTCGCTGGAGATCGTCGCGACGACGATGAAGATGCCGTCGGCGGAGATCTCGCGGCGGTCGCGCAGCGCCACGTCGTCGGGCTCGCCGACGTTGACGCCGTCGACGAAGACGACGCCGGAATGCTCCTCCGCGCCGAAGCGGGCGCCGTCGGCGTCGAGCTCCAGCGGCAGGCCGTTGCGGCCCTGGAAGACGGCTGCCGGGTCGACCCCGACCGAGTGGGCCAGCTCGGCGTGCAGCCGCAGCCGCTGGAAGTCCCCGTGGACCGGCATCACGTAGCGCGGCTTGGTCAGGTTGAGCATCAGCTTCAGCTCCTCCTGCCAGCCGTGCCCGGAGGCGTGGATCGGCGCCTGCTTTGCGGTCACGACCGAGGCCCCGATCTCGTAGATCCGGTCGATCGTCTCGTTGACCGCGCGCTCGTTGCCCGGCACCGGGGTCGCCGAGAAGACGACCGTGTCGCCGGAGTGCAGCTCGACGTCGCGGTGGTCGTTGTTGGCCATCCGCCGCAGCGCCGAGAGCGGCTCGCCCTGGCTGCCGGTCGAGATCACGACCACCTTCTCGTCGGGGAAGTCCTCGATCTCGCGCGGCTGGATGAAGAGGCCCGACGGCGCTTCGGCGATGCCGAGGCTGGAGGCGATGTTGAAGTTCTTGCGCATCGAGCGACCGACCAGGGCGACGCGGCGGTCGAGCGCCACGGCGGTGTCGATCACCTGCTGCACGCGGTGGATGTTGGAGGCGAAGGAGGTGACGACGATCCGCCCCTTGCAGGCCGAGAAGGCCTCCAGCAGCGCCGGCCCGACGCTCGACTCCGAGGGCGCGATCCCGGGCCGGTCGGCGTTGGTCGAGTCGCCGCAGAGCAGCAGCAGGCCTTCCCGCCCCAGCTCGGCCAGGCGCGAGACGTCGCTGGGGCGGCCGTCGACCGGGGTCTGGTCGAATTTGTAGTCGCCGGTCATCAGCACCTTGCCCAGCGGGGTGCCGAGGATGACGCCGCGCGCGTCGGGGATCGAGTGCGAGAGGTGGACCAGCTCGAGCTCGAAGGGGCCGGCCTGGACCTTCTCGCCGGCCGGCAGCTCCTCCAGCGGCGCCTCCTTCAGCTTATGCTCGTCGAGCTTCGAGCGGACCATGCCGACCGTCAGCAGGCCGCCGTAGATCACCGGCGGCATGCCGATTTCGCGCAGCACGTAGGGCAGCGCCCCGACGTGGTCCTCGTGGCCGTGGGTGAGCACGATCGCCTCGATCTTCTCGGCGCGCTCGCGCAGGTAGGAGAAGTCGGGCAGGACCAGGTCGATGCCGAGCATCTCCGGGGTCGGGAACATCAGCCCGGTGTCGACGACGACGATCCGGCCGTCGTACTCGACCACGGTCATGTTCTTGCCGATCTCGCCGAGGCCGCCGAGCGGGAGGACGCGGAGCTTAGAGGCCATCCAGCGCCTCGCGGATCGTCGCTCGCTGCTCGCCGTCGGCTTCGACCAGCGGCAGCCGCAGGCCGCCGTGCTCGACCAGCCCGGCCATCTCCAGCCCGGCCTTGAGCGGGATCGGATTGGTGGTGACGCTCAGTGCCTCGTACAGCGCCCGCAGCCCGGCGTCGATCTCCCGCGCCCGGTCCAGGTCGCCCGCCTGCGCCGCGTCCCAGATCGCGCGCATCTGCGGCCCGGCGAGGTGGGAGGCGACGAGGATCCCCCCCGCCCCGCCGATCTCGAGGGTCGGCAGGAAGGCGTCGTCGTTGCCGGCCAGCAGGGCGAGCCCCTCGACCTGCTGCAGCTCGTCGTTGTTCGCCTGCTTGACCGCGACCACGCCGTCGATCCTGGCCAGCTCGGCCAGTTCGGCGGGGCCGACGTCGATCACCACCCGCGAGGGGATGTTGTAGGCGATCAGCGGCAGCCCGGGGACGGCGGCGGCGATCGTTTCGAAGTGGGCGCGGATCCCGGCGAAGGTGGGCTTGTTGTAGTAGGGCGTGACGACCAGGGCGCCGTCGGCGCCCGCCTCGGCCGCCGCCCTGGTCAGCTCGACCGAGTGGCGGGTGTCGTTGGTGCCGGTGCCGCAGACCACCGTCGCCCGCTCGCCGACCTCGGACACGACCGCCCCCAGCAGCGAGATGTGCTCGGCGTCGTCCAGCGTCGCCGCCTCGCCGGTCGAGCCGGCGACGACCAGGCCGTGCGAGCCGTGCTCGATCAGGTGGGAAGCGAGGCGCCGGGCGCCGGCCTCGTCGACCGCCCCGCTCTCCGTGAACGGGGTTGCCATCGCAGTGAGGACGCCGCGGATCATCGCAGCAGCTTCTCGAGCCCGACGGTGAAGCGGTCGGGAAGGCCGCCGACCTCTCGCACCGCGAGCAGCACGCCGGGCATGAACGACTGGCGGTCGATCGAGTCGTGGCGGATCGTCAGCGTCTGCCCCTCGCCGCCGAAGACGACCTCCTGGTGGGCGACCAGGCCGGGCAGGCGGAGCGAGTGGATCGGCTCGTGGACGCTGCCGCCGGCGGCCTCGATCAACTCCGCGGTCCGCTTCGCCGTGCCGGACGGCGCGTCGAGCTTGCGATCGTGGTGCAGCTCGACGATCTCGCACTCGGGCATGTGGCGGGCAACGAGCTGCGCCGCCTCCATCAGCAGCACGGCGCCGATCGCGAAGTTTGGGGCGACGAAGCAGTTGGCCTCGCTCGCCTCGGCGGCCGCCCGCAGCTCGTCCAGCTCGAAGCCGGTCGCGCCGACGACGGCGTGCACGCCCGCCTCGAGGCAGGACCGCGCGTTGTCGAGGACCGTCTCGGGGGTGCTGAACTCGACCACGACGTCGGCGTCGGCGAGGATCTCGCCCAGCCCGACGCCGAGTTGCGGATCGGCCGTCCCGCTCAGCTCGATCCCGTCGGCGGCTTCGACCGCGGCGCAGACGGTCCGCCCCATGCGTCCGGCGGCGCCCGAGACGCCGACCCGGATCACGCCGCCACCGCCTTGCGGAAGAGGTCCTCGTCGCGGCCGACGCAGGCGGCGGAGAGCCGCTCGGGGCCGTAGAGCCCCGCCGCCAGCTCGCTCAGCTGCTCGACCTCGACCGCGTCGATCTTGGCCAGCATCGAATCGAGGTCTTCGATCGGCAGCCCGAAGAGGGTCGCGCGCGAGATCCGCGTCATCCGCGCCGCGGTCGACTCCGAGGAGAGCACGAGGCGCCCCTTGACGTTCTCCTTCGCCCGCGCCAGCTCGGCGGCCGAGACCGGCTCGGAGCGCAGCCGCGCCAGCTCGGCGGCGATCACGGCACAGGCCTCCTCGACGTTGTCCTCGCGGGTGCCGACGTAGGTGGCGACCAGGCCGGAGTCGGTGTACTGCTCGTTGTAGGAGCCGACCGAGTAGGCGAGGCCGCGCTTCTCGCGCACCTCGCGGAAGAGCCGCGAGGAGGTCGAGCCGCCGAAGATCGAGTCGAGCACGGCGAGCGCGTAGCGGCGCTCGTCGTCGCGGACGATGCCCGGCGCGCCGAAGCAGATGTGGTACTGCTCGGTGTCCTTCGAGTAGAAGCGCAGCCGCGCCTCGCCGTCGGCGGCAACCGGCCGGGCGCCGTTCTCCCCTGCCGGCGCCGAGACCAGGCGTTCGGCGAGGCCGACGATGCGCTCGTGGTCGACGTGGCCGGCGGCGCCGACGACGAGCTGCGGGCCGGTGTAGTGGGAGCTGCGGTAGGCCTCGATCTCGGGCACCGGGATCGAGGAGATCACCTCGGCCTCGCCGAGCACGCGGCGTCCCAGCGGGTGCTCGCCGAAGACGGCGCCGGCGAGGATGTCGTGGACGCGGTCCTGCGGCTCGTCCTCGTACATCGCGATCTCCTCCAGCACCACCTCGCGCTCGGAGTCGACCTCGGGGTAGGTCGGGGCGAGCAGCATCTCGGCCAGCAGGTCGAAGACCTCCTCGGTGTGTTCGTCGAGGAAGCGGGCGTGCAGCTGGGTGGTCTCCTTGCCGGTGGCTGCGTTGACGGCGGCGCCGAGCCCGTCGAGGCGCTCGGAGATCTCGATCGCCGAGAAGCGCTCGGTGCCCTTGAACAGCAGGTGCTCGAGGAAATGCGAGACGCCGGCCTGGGCCGGCGTCTCGTTCCTGGAGCCGGTGCGGACCCAGAGCCCCAGCGCCACCGAGCGGACCGCGGGAACCTCCTCGGTCACCACCCGGACGCCGGAGCCCAGCTCGCTGAGGCTCGCCCCGCTCAACTGCTAGCTGCGCCGCTCGCGCTCGCGCCGTCCGCCCCGACCCCCGCGCTCGCGATCGCCGCCGTTGCGGCGCGGTCCGCCGCCTTCGCTTGAGCCGATCGAGGCCAGCTCCTCGGGCGATTTGCCGGCAACCGATGGGTCGTCGGTGAGGCGCAGTCCGATCCGGCCGCGCTCGCGGTCGACCTCGACCACGGTGACGTCGATCTGATCGCCCGAGCTGAGCACGTCGTCGACCGAGTCCACCCTCTCCCCCGGCTTCACGTTGGAGATGTGGAGCAGGCCGTCGGTGCCTTTGACCAGCTCGACGAAGGCGCCGAAGGTGGTCGTCTTGACGACCTTGGCGCTGTTGTAGCGGTCGCCGATCTCGGCCTCCTTGGTCATCGACTCGATCCGCGCCACGCAGGCTTCGACCAGTTCGCCGGTCGGCGCGTAGATCCGCACCGTGCCGTCGTCTTCGACGTCGATCTCCGCTTCGAACTCCTCGCAGAGGGCGCGGATCGTTTCGCCGCCTTTGCCGATCACGGCGCCGATCTTCTCCGGGTCGATCTTGATCGCCTCGATCCGCGGCGCGTGCTTGGAGAGCGTCTCGCGCGGGCCGTCGATCGCCTCGGCCATCTTGCCGAGGATGAACTTGCGGCCCTCGTTGGCCTGGGCGAGCGCGTCGCGCAGGATCTCGAAGGTGACCCCGCTGATCTTGATGTCCATCTGCAGCGCGGTGATCCCCTCGCTGGTGCCGGCGACCTTGAAGTCCATGTCACCGAGGTGGTCCTCGACGCCGGCGATGTCGGTGAGGACGATGTAGTCGTCGCCCTCCTTGATCAGGCCCATCGCGACGCCGGCCACCGCTGCGCTGACCGGCACGCCCGCCGCCTGCAGCGCCATCGAGGAGGCGCAGACCGAGCCCATCGAGGAGGAGCCGTTGGACTCCAGGGTCTCGGAGACGATCCGCAGCACGTAGGGGAACTGCTCTTCGTCGGGGATCGACGGCTCCAGCGCCCGCTCGGCGAGCGCCCCGTGGCCGATGTCGCGGCGCTTCGGGCCGCGCATGAACCCCGCCTCCCCGACCGAGAAGGGCGGGAAGTTGTAGTGGTGCCAGAAGCGCTTGGTGGTCTGCAGGCCGAGCGTGTCGAGCCGCATGTCCATCCGCGTCGTGCCCAGCGCCACGTTGGAGAGGATCTGGGTCTCGCCGCGGGTGAAGAGGGCCGAGCCGTGTACGCGCGGAGAGATGTCGACCTCGCACTCGATCGGCCGGATCTCGTCCTGGGCGCGACCGTCGGGGCGCTTCTTGTCGACCGCGATCCGCTTGCGGATCACTTCCTTCTCGATCTTCGAGTAGGCGGCGGAGACCTCCGAGCGACGCTCGGAGTCGACCTCGCCGTCAGCGCCGGCCGGCGCGTACTTCTCCAGCACCGCCTGCTTGACCGCGTCGCAGGCGTCCTGGCGCTCGAGCTTGCGCTCGATCGAGGTCGCCTCGTCGATCTGGGTCCCGTGCGAGGAGCGGATCTCCTCGATCAGGCCCTCGTCGACCTGCGGCGCCTCGACCTCGAGCTTCTCCTTGCCGGCCTTCTCGGCCAGCTCGGCCATCGCCGCGCAGAGCTTCTTGATCTCGCTGTGGGCGATGTCGAGGGCGTCGAGGATCTCGGCCTCGGTGACGCCGTCGGCGCCGGCCTCGACCATCAGGATCGCCTCGTCGGTGCCGGCGACGATCAGGTCCAGCTCCAGCTCCTCGAGGCGCTCCTCGGACGGGTTGACGACGAAGTCGCCGTCCAGCTTGCCGACCCGCACCGCGCCGACGTGGGCGGCGACGGGGATCGGGGAGATCGCCAGCGCCGCGGAGGCGCCGTTCATCGCGAGGATGTCGTAGGGGTGGACGTGGTCCACCGAAAGCGGGGTCGCGACCAGCTGGGTCTCGTAGTGCCAGCCCTTGGGGAAGAGGGGCCGGATCGGCCGGTCGATCATGCGACAGGTCAGAGTCGCCTTGTCGCTGCCTTTGCCCTCGCGGCGGAAGAAGGAGCCGGGGATCTTGCCCGCGGCATACATCCGCTCCTCGACGTCGACGGTGAGCGGCAGGAAGTCCACGTCGCGCAGATTGCCCATCGTCGCGGTGCAGAGGACGATCGTGTCGCCGGACTGGACGACGACGGCGCCGCTCGCCTGGCGAGCCAGCTTGCCGGTCTCGAAGGAGATCTGGTTCTCGCCGATCTCCGCCGCTACGCGGCTTACGTCAAACATGCTCATTTAGTTGTCCTACCTCCGGCCGCCCGGATGGCGACCATTCGCTTTCAGAACTCTCGTTCTCTTTCGAGGGGAGAGACTACAGGGCTAGCCGCGCAGGCCGAGTTCGGCGACCAGGGCGCGGTAGCGCTCGAGATCGGTGCGCTCGAGGTAGCGCAGCATGCGGCGCCGCTTGCCGACCAGCATCAGCAGGCCGCGGCGCGAGTGGTGATCTTTGGCGTGCGAGCGCAGGTGCTCGGTCAGCTCCTCGATCCGCGCCGTCATCAGCGCGACCTGGACCTCGGCGGAGCCGGTGTCGCCATCGGCGCGACCGTGCTTGCCGATCAGCTCGCTCTTCTTCTCTTTTGCCAGGCTCATGAGCCGTCGGTGAAGCTAGCACAGACGCGCCTGGCGTCCTCGACGTCGATCTTCATCTGGGCGATCAGCTCCTCGACCCCGGCGAAGCGCCTCTCCCCCCGCAGCCGCTCGACGAAGGCGACCCGCAGGGTCCTGTCGTAGAGGTCTTCGTCGCGATCGATCAGGTAGGTCTCGATCAACACCCCGCGACCGCTCTCGAAGGTCGGCCGCACGCCGACGTTTACGGCCGCCGGCACCCCGTCGGCAAAGGCCGCGTAGACGCCGTGGCCGGGGATCGCGAGGCGGTCGTCGGGGACGATGTTGGCGGTCGGGAAGCCGAGCTCGCGGCCCCGCTGGTCGCCCTCGACCACCGTCCCCTCGACCATGAAGGGGGCGCCGAGGCAGTGCTGGGCGCCCTCCATGTCGCCGGCGGCGACAAGGGCGCGGATCCTGGTCGAGGAGACCGCCTCGCCGTCGACCTCGACCAGCGGCACGACCCGGGTCTCGAACTCCGGGCGGGCGGCGAGCAGCGCCGGGTCGCCCTTCGCCCTGGCGCCGAAGCGGAAGTTCTCGCCGACCGAGACCCGCGCGGCGCCGAGCCGCTCGACCAGGACGCGATCGACGAAGCCCTCGGCGTCGAGCGCGGCGAACTCGCGGTCGAAGGGGATCACGACCAGCTCCGAGACTCCGAGGCCCTCGATCACGTCGCGCTTGACCCCGAAGGGCATGATCAGCTTCGGCAGCGCCGCCGGGTGGATCACCTGCAGCGGGTGGGGATCGAAGGTGAGCACGGTGTCGGCGGAGTCGATCACCTCCTGGTGGCCGCGGTGGACGCCGTCGAAGGTGCCGATCGCGACGTGGCGCGGGCGCGGCTCCGCCTCGGGCAGCGACGTGACCGTGATGCTCACGGCCAAACACTCCCCACCGTCGCATCCGACTTTGACCACACTGGGGTGGGGTAAAAGTCGGATGCGGGTCGGCAGCGGGATCTCATCGCAGCGCCTCCGAGGCGGCCGGGATCAGCTCGCCGACCTGCTCGAGGCTGTATTCCCGCCCGGCGTCGTCGACCCGGAACGGCCCGACCGCGGTGCGGCGCAGGCGCTCGCAGTAGGCATCGCCGAGTGTCTCGACGATGGTCCGAATGTAGGTGCCGGTGGAGCATTCGATCTCGTATTCGGCTCGCTCGCCATCGTGGTCTAACAGCTCGGCGCGGTAGACCTCGACCTCGCGCTCGGGCGTGCGCACCGTCTCGCCCCGGTGCGCCTTGCGGTAGAGGCGCTCGCCGCCAACCCGGACCGCGGACGTCATCGGCACCCGTTGGCGCACGCGCCCGGTCGGAAGGTCGAGCGACGCGGGGACGCTGCCCGTGCGAGTGAGCTCACCCTCCGGGTCGCCGGTGCTGGAGCGCCAGCCGAGCCGAGCCGTCGCCCGGTAGGTCTTCGGCAGGTCGGTGAGGCATCGCTGCAGCTTCGTCGCGGCGCCGAGCAAGATCACGAGCAGACCGGTCGCGAACGGGTCGAGGGTGCCCGCGTGACCGGCCTTGCAGCCGCGCTCGCGCCGGACCCGGGCGACGACGTCGTGCGAGGTCACCCCCGCCGGCTTGTCGCGGAGCAGCACGGTCCCCTCCGCCCCACCGGCCACGTCAGCTGCCGAGCTGGGCGATGACCTCGTCGCAGAGGAAGGCCGCCAGCTGCTCAAGCTCGAGGTCGGTCGAGAAGCCGGCGGCGCGCTTGTGGCCGCCGCCGCCGTGCTTGCGCGCGATCGCCGAGACGTCGATCTCGCCGCCGCTGCTGCGCAGGCTGACCTTGCGGGCGGCGCCGCCGCGATCGCCGAGATCGCGGATCAGGGCGGCGACCCGGGCGCCCTCGACCGAGCGCAGGTGGTCGATGATCCCCTCGGTCATCTCCTCGCCGGCGCCGCTCGCCTCGTAGTCGGCGGCGGAGATGTAGGCGAAGACGAGGTTGCCGTCGCAGCGCCGCTCGATTCCCTCCAGCGCCCGCGCCAGCAGCCGCAGCTTCTCGGCCGGCACGTGCTCGTAGAGCCGCCGGTAGGTCTCGTCGACGTCGACCCCGGCTTCGATCAGGTCGGCGGCGATGCGGTGGGTGCGGGCATTGGTGTTCTCGTACATGAACTTGCCGGTGTCGGTGACCAGGCCGACGTAGAGCGCGGCGGCGATCTCCGGCGTGATCGCGGCGCCGAGCAGGATCGCCAGCTCGTAGACGATCTCGGCCGTGCAGGAGGCGTCGACCTCGACCAGGTTGAGGTCGCCGAAGAGGGTGTTGTCGTGGTGGTGGTCGATGTTGATCTTGAACTGGCCCGCGGCGGCGAGGAAGTCGACCGGCATGCGGTCGATGTTGCCGCAGTCGAGGAAGACGACGGCGCGGTCGGCCATGTCCGCGGGGGCCTCGTGGAAGACCTCCTCCAGCGGCAGGAAGCGGTACTCGATCGGCAGCGGGAACTCTTTCGAGGCGAGGAACATCACCGAGTCCTTGCCGATCTGGGTGAGCAGCCGGTGCATGCCGAGCAGCGAGCCGAGCGCGTCGCCGTCGGGCCCCTCGTGGGCGGTGAGCAGAAAGCGGTCGCGGGACCGGATCTCGTCGGCGACCCGCTCGATCGCGGTCGCGCCGATGTCGGTGGTCTCGCTCATGTCCCCTCTTCTTCGAGCATCTGGGAGATCCTCATCCCGCGCTCGACCGTCGGGTCGTAGTGGAAGCTCAGGGTCGGGGTCCGCTTCATCCGCGTCTCGGCGGCGATCTTGGCCTGGATCGCGCCGTGCGAGGAGCGCAGTCCCTCCAGCGCCTGCTCGCGGGCCTGCTCGTCGCCGAGCACGCTGAAATGCACCTTGGCGGCGCGGAGGTCTGGGCTGGTTTCGACCGAGGTCACGGTGACGAAGCCGATCCGAGGGTCGCTCAGATCGGTGGAGATCGCTGCGCCGACCACCTCGCGGAGCACCTCGTTGACGCGGCGCATGCGGGCGGTGGCCATCTTAGTCGCTCACTCCAGCGTCTGCTCGACCTGCTTGGTCTCGTAGAACTCGAGCATGTCGCCCTCCTTGACGTCGGCGTACCCGTCGAGCACGACGCCGCACTCCTGGCCCTCGGTCACTTCCTGCACGTTGTCTTTGAAGCGGCGCAGGGAGCCCAGCCTGCCGTCCCAGATCACCGTGCCCTCGCGGACCAGCCGGACCTTGGCGTCGCGGAGGACCTTGCCTTCGTTGACCACGCAGCCGGCGATGCGACCGACCTTGGAGGCCTTGAAGGTCTGCTTGACCTCGGCCTCGCCGAGCGTCTCCTCGACCTCGAGCGCCTCCAGCATTCCCTCCATCGCGTTGCGCAGGTCTTCGGTGATCTTGTAGATCACCGAGTAGGTGCGGATGTCGACGCCCTCGCGCTCGCCGGCCTTGCGGGCGTCGGCCAGCGGCCGCACGTTGAAGCCGATCACGATCGCGTCGGAGGCCGAGGCCAGCATCACGTCCGACTCGTTGATGCCGCCGGTTTGCGAGTGGATCACGTTGATCCCGACCTGCTCCTGCGGCACTTTGGCGAGCTCGTCCTGGAGCGCCTCGAGCGAGCCGGCGACGTCGGCCTTGAGCACGATGTCGAGTTCCTTGATCTCGCCTTCCTGGGCGCGCGAGAAGACCTCCTCGAGGCTGACCTTGCGCGCCTGGCGGCGGGCCAGCGCCTCGGTCTTGAGCCGGTGGCCGCGCTCCTGGGCGAGCTGGCGGGCGCGGCGGTCGTTCTCGACCGCGTGGACGTGCTCGCCCGCCTCGCAAACGCCCTCGAAGCCGAGCACCTCGACCGGCATCCCCGGCCCGGCCTGCTCGACCCGCTCGCCGGTGAAGTCATGCATCGCCCGCACCCGGCCCCATTGCGAGCCGGCGACCAGCGCGTCGCCGACCTCGAGCGTGCCGCGCTGGACCAGGATGCTGACCACCGGGCCGCGGCCGGGGTCGAGCTTGGACTCGATAACGGCGCCGGAAGCCGGCGCGTCGGGGTTGGCGCCCAGCTCCTCCAGCTCGGAGACGAGCAGCAGCATATCGAGCAGGTTGTCGAGGCCCTGGTGGGTCTTGGCGGAGACGTCGCAGTAGATCGTCTCTCCGCCCCAGTCCTCGGGGGTGAGGCCGTCGGCGGCCAGCTCGTTGCGCACGCGGTCGGGCTGCGCGTCCTCCTTGTCGACCTTGTTGACCGCGATCACGATCGGCACGTCGGCGGCGCGCGAGTGGTCGATCGCCTCCTTGGTCTGCGGCATCACCCCGTCGTCGGCGGCGACGACGACGACGGCGATGTCGGTGACCTTGGCGCCACGGGCCCGCATCGCGGTGAAGGCGGCGTGGCCGGGGGTGTCGAGGAAGGTGATCGTCTTCTCGCCGTGGTGGACCTGGTAGGCGCCGATGTGCTGGGTGATCCCCCCCGCCTCGCCCGCGGCGACCTCGGTCTCGCGGATCGCGTCGAGCAGCGAGGTCTTGCCGTGGTCGACGTGGCCCATGATCGTGACCACCGGCGGCCGGTCGATCAGGCTCTCCTCGGCGTCCTCGTAGGCCGGCGCCTCGGGCTCCTCCTCGGCGGCGGTGACGATCTCGATCTTGCGCTCGTACTCGTCGGCGATCGCCCGGATCGACTCGTCGGTGAGGGTCTGCGTCAGCGTCGCCATCTCCCCCATCGTCATCAGCTTCTTGATCACCTCGGCGCTGCCCAGGCCGAGCAGCTCGGCGACCTCGCGCACGGTCGCGCCCGAGTTGACCTTGGTCGCCTCCAGCTCGACCGGCTCCTCGGTCCTCGGCGGCGGCTCCTCCAGCATCGGCCGGCGCCGGCGCCCGCCGCGCCGGCGGGGCGGTCGC
>JBBDTK010000036.1:0-19534 GCA_040904405.1 Solirubrobacterales bacterium
GGATGTCGCCGCAGAAAAAGTACAAGCCGCGGGGAGCGGTGCCCGACGCCCCTCACTAGCATCAGGCCGCTATGCGGGAGATTCGGATACGAGACACGCTCAGCGGAGAGCTGAGAACGCTTGACCCGAGCGAGGAGATCGGGATCTACGCCTGCGGGCCGACCGTCTACAGCCGCATCCACATCGGCAATGCCCGGCCCTTCGTCATCTTCACGCTGCTGGCGCGGTTCCTCAGGTCGGAGGGGTACCGGGCGAAGCTGGTCGTCAACGTCACCGACATCAACGACAAGATCTATGACGCGGCGCGCCAGGTGGGGGAGGGGTCGGCGGCGTTCGCGGAGCGGATGGCTGCGGCCTACTTAGAGGACACCGATCGGCTCGGGCTGGGGCGGCCCGATGCGGAGCCGCTGGCGACCGAGACGATCGGCGCGATCGTGGCGCTGATCTCCGACCTGGTCGAGTCCGACCACGCCTACGAGTCGGGCGGCGACGTCTACTTCCGGGTGCGCAGCTTCGGCGACTACGGGAAGCTCTCCAACCGGCGGACGGAGGAGATGGACCAGGGCGAGGAGGCCGGCTCTGCGTCGCTGAAGGAGGATCCGCTCGACTTCGCCCTCTGGAAGGCGCAGAAGCCAGACGAGGACACCTCCTGGGACTCGCCTTGGGGCCCGGGCAGGCCCGGCTGGCACATCGAGTGCTCGGCGATGGCGGAAGCGGAGCTGGGCCCCTCGTTCGCGATCCACGGCGGCGGCTCCGACCTGGTCTTCCCCCACCACGAGAACGAGATCGCTCAGTCCGAGGCCGCGGGCCGGCCATTCGCGCGCCTCTGGATGCACAACGGGATGATCGAGACCGGGGCCGAGAAGATGTCGAAGTCGGAGGGCAACATCTTCCAGCTCTCCGAGGCGCTCGACCGCTACGGTCGTGAGGCCGTCGTCGCCTATCTGATCTCGGGGCACTACCGGCAGCCGCTGGCGTTCGGCGCCGAGCAGATGGAGCAGGCGGCGGCGCGGGTCGAGCGGCTGCGGAACTTCTTTCGCGAGCATCCGGCAGGGGAGCATCCGGCAGGGGAGCCCGGGGGGCCCCCGGCCGGAACCCGCGCTGGGCCGTCTGTCACGGGTTCTGGCCCCGGCGGCTCACAAGTTCCCGCCGGGGGACCCCCCGGCTCCCTTGCCGGGTCGTCCGCAGAGGGACCCCCCGGCTCCCGGGTCAAGGCGTTTCGGGATGCGCTGGCCGATGACTTCAATACGCCGCGGGCCATGGCTGAGGTGTTTGAGCTTGTCTCCGAAGCCAATCGGGAAGAAGTGCCGGGAGCGCCCGAGGCGGTGCGGGAGATGCTCGAGCTCGTGGGGCTTGAGTCGCTCGCTACGGAGAAGAGAGTGGTTGAAGCCAGTGCGCATGGGGTTGGGCGGGGCATGGGTGCCGCACGCGCGGAAGTGCTGCCAGCCCCGGAGGTGCTTTTGGCTGAACGAGAAGAAGCAAGGGCGAAAAAGGACTTCGCCCGAGCTGATGAGATCCGAGATCGGCTGGCGGCTCGGGGTTGGGAGGTGCGCGACTCGGTCGACGGCGCCAAGCTGGTGCCGAAGCGCTGATGGCCGGCCAGATCATCTACGGGAAGCAGCCCGTTGCCGAGGCGGAGCGGGGGCGGCGGCGTGTCCAGCGGCTGTGGCGGGCGCCTGAGACCTCAGCCGAAGAGCTGGAGCGGCTCTGCGGCTCGCCCGACCACCAGGGCGTGGTGGCCGAGGTCGATCCCTATCCGTACGCCGACCCAGGCGCGATGCTGCGGCGCGGGGAGGCCCTGCTGGTCGCCCTCGACCAGGTTCAGGACCCGCGCAACCTCGGCGCCGTCTGCCGCTCGGCCGAGGTCGCCGGCGCCGCCGGCGTGGTCATCCCCGAGCGCCGCGCGGCGGAGGTCACCGCGGTCGCCTGCAAGGCCTCGGCGGGGGCGGTCGAGCACTTGGAAGTCGCCCACGTGCGCAACCTCGCCGACTGGCTCGCCGAGGCGAAGGCCGCCGGCTTCTGGATCTGGGGCGCCGATGCCGAGGCGGAGCAGGCGCCCTGGGAGGTCGATCTCGCCGGCCCGACGGTGCTCGTCCTCGGTGGCGAGGGCAAGGGCCTGCGCCCGCGCGTGGCCTCGGCCTGTGACGGCCTGGTGGCGTTGCCGAAGGCAGGGCGGATCGACTCGCTCAACGTCTCCGCGGCGGCCGCCGCGCTGCTCTTCGAGGCCGTCCGCCAGCGCGAGCGCAGGGGACTCTGAACGTTCTCTGGCACGTAAAAAGTCACCCGCGGCGCCTGTCGACGCCCGTAGCACCTGCAACGGCGTTTGCATTTTTTCGCAATTTGGGGTTGACAGAACTCCGCCGGTCGGTAAAGCTACCGCGCCAGTAAGGGTTAACCTCAGCTTGAGTCTGAGTTTTTCCCAGTCAAATAACCGGGCGCCCAGGGGAGGTACCGGCGCCACGACCCTTCATTCAAGGAGAAGGATCTGTGGCACTTTCGACGCCTACGCAGGAGCTTCGGCTTCCTACCGGCCGGCTGAATGGCTCGACGCGCACCGCCCTTAACCCTCAACCTGAGCTTGATGATCACTACCTGGTCGCCCTCGCCAAGGACGGCCGCACCGACGCCTACGACTCGATCGTCCGCCGCTACCGCGGCTTCGTCCGCCTCAAGGCCTCGTCCTACTTCCTGCTCGGTGGGGAGAGCGACGACCTGATCCAGGAAGGCCTGCTCGGCCTCTACAAGGCGATTCGCGACTACCGTAGCGACCGCGAGTCGAGCTTCCGCAGCTTCGCCGAGCTCTGCATCACCCGCCAGATCATCACCGCGGTCAAGACCGCGACCCGCAACAAGCACACGCCGTTGAACCAGTACGTCTCCTTCAGCCAGACTCCTGCGGCAGCCGGGGACTCCGACACCACCCTCGACGAGATCCTGCCCGGCCCCTCGGTCTGCGACCCGGTCAACCAGGTGATCGCGACCGAAGAGCTGTCGAGTCTCGTCTCCTGCCTCTCGGGCAGCACCGGCGTCCTTTCGGACCTCGAGAGCAGCGTCCTGTCCCTCTACCTCGACGGCCACTCCTACGAGGCGACGGCCGAGCGCCTCGAGTGCGACACCAAGACCGTCGACAACGCCCTGCAGCGGGTCAAGCGCAAGGTCGCTACCCACCTCGACTCCCGTGAGGTGCCCGCCTGAGCCGGGTGCGCCCCGAGCTCAGCGCGTGAGGTCCGCCAGCACGTAGTCGAGCAGCTCGCGGCCGTGGTCGGAGGCGACCGCGAGGTCGTCGGGGGCGATCCGGGCTCGGTGCAGGGACTGGAGGCGGAGGACGTCGCCGTTGGCGCGGGGGTTGGGGAAGATGCCGGCGTAGGAGAGGCCGAGTGGCTCGAGCGAGTCGGCCAGCAGGGCGGTGGCCGGGTCGGCCAGCGGCAGGTCGAGGTAGATCGCGTCGAGGTTGCGGTTGTGGAAGAGGTGGTGGCGCTCGGCCGCGACGACCTCGGCCAGGTCGGCGCCCGGGGCCGCGGCGGTCAACAGGGCCAGGTTGTGGTCGGCGTCGACCTCGACGTGCAGCTCGGTGCGCTCGGGCGGCGCGGTTCCCGCCGGCGGCTCGGCCGGGGCGCCGCGCAGGCGGCACAGCTCGATCGTGCGGGCGACGACCTCGCGGTGGCGGGGCGGCGCGTAGACGGGCCGCTCGTGGCCGTCGTTCAGCTTGGCGTAGAAGAGCGCCGCCGACTGGCGGCGGGGGCGCCCGCCGCCCTCGACCGCCGCCGCGTCGTTCTCCACGCTGGCCGGGATCCAGCCGAGCAGGAAGCCGGTCTCCAGCGCGCCCAGCTCGACGTTGGCGCGCTGGCTGTAGGGGTGGGCGGCGGTCGCCTCGCTGAACATCCCGGCCAGGCCGCGCCCGGCCGCCCACTCCATCAGGTGGCGCTTGGTGGCGGTGAAGAGGTGCTGGCCGCGGGCGGCGGGCATCGTCACCGCCTGGCCGGAGTGGGCGACCGCGTCGTCGGCGGCGTCGAGGCGCATCCCCTCGTGGCAGAGCAGCTCCCCCTCCGGCGCCTCGGCGACGCAGGAGACGTAGGTGCCGGCCGCGAGCCGCCGCGAGACCTCGGCCGGGTCATAGACCCAGCGCACGTCATAGGTCTCCCCGTAAGCGGCCCGGATCGCCTCGCTGAGCCGCCCACCCTCCTCCGGGCGCAGCAGTCGGAAGCTCGCCTCCATGCCGCCACGATGCCAGAAGCGGGGGTGGGAATCCGCCGAGGGCGTTCTCGGCGGTGCCGCCCGTCGGACCGTCGTCTCGGTCTGACGCCATGATCTATGCGTTAGGCACGTGGCGCAGTTTTGTACAAAAACGTGCTTGAAATCGGTACAATCACGTGGATACATCTGGTATATTCACGTGAATGCGAGCCCGAGAGTATCGCCCTCGCCTGGCTGATGCCGAGTTGCGCCAGCGCCTGGACGCGGCCGGAGCCGTCGTGATCGAAGGGCCCAAGGCCTGCGGGAAGACCGAAACCGCGCGCCAGGTGGCCGCGTCCGAGGTCCTGCTCGACACGGACATCCGCAGTCGTGAAGCGGCAGCGCTCGATCCGTCGCTGATCCTCGCAGGGGATGTCCCCCGCCTGATCGACGAGTGGCAGGTCGAGCCGAGGATCTGGAACCACGTTCGCAGGGCCGTCGACGAGCGCCCCGATCCGGGCCAGTTCATCCTCGCCGGATCCGCGGTGCCTGCCGATGACGAGACCCGGCACTCGGGCGCCGGGCGGTTCAGCCGCCTGCGGATGCGACCGATGTCGTCGTTCGAGGCCGGCGTCAGCGACGGCGCGATCTCCTTGCGCGCTCTCCTGGCCGGCGAGCACGGCCGCGCCGGCGATTCCGGGATGACGATCGAGGCGCTCGCCGAGGAGATCGCCCGGGGCGGTTGGCCGGGTCTCCGAGAGGCAACTCTCAGTGCGGCGATGCAGGGGGTCGCCGACTACCTCGAGCAGATCTGCCGCACCGATGTCCGGTCGGTGGACAACGTGGACAGGGATCCGGAGCGCCTGCGCAGGCTGCTGCGCAGCCTGGCGCGGAACGTGGCGACCTCGGCGGCGCAGACCACCCTCGCCCGCGACACGGCGGGAGCCGGCGCGCCGCTCCACGAACACACGGTGGGCGACTACCTGCGGGCGCTCGGCCGCCTCTTCGTCATTGAGGATCAGCCGGCGTGGGAGCCGCACCTGCGTTCGCGGGCGGTCCTGCGCCGCTCCCCCAAGCGCCACTTAGTCGATCCCTCGCTCGCGGTAGCGGCTCTCGAAGCCGACCCCGAGGCGCTGGTTTGCGATCTCAACCTGCTCGGCCTGCTCTTCGAGTCGCTCGTGATTCGCGACCTGCGGATCTACTCCCAGGTGGAGGGCAGGCGGGTCAGGCATTACCGTGACAGCAAGGATCTCGAGGTAGACGCGATCGTCGAGGGCCGCGGTGCATGGGGGGCCTTCGAGGTGAAACTCGGCGGCGAGCGGGCGATCGAGAGCGCCGCGGAGAGCCTCCTCAAGTTCTCGCGCCGGATCGATACAAGCAAGGTCGGCGAGCCCGCCGTCCTCGGCATCGTCGTCTCAACCGGCTACGGCTACCTCAGGAAGGACGGAGTGCAGGTGATCCCGATCGGCGCCCTGGGGCCGTGACCCGTCCGTCTCCCCGGAGAAGGCGGAGCGGATCGCGGCAGCGATCGACCTGCTGCTCACGTAGTGCTACGCTTGTAGCACTATCGTAGAAGTCGCGACCAGAGATCTGAGGAACGACACCGCGGGCGTCCTGCGGCGTGTCGAGGGGGGCGAGTCGGTGGTGATCACCGTGCGCGGCAAGCCGGTCGCCGACCTGGTCCCGCACCGGTCCGACGGGCCGCGCTGGATCGGGCCGGAGGAGGTCGTCGCGATCGCCTCCTCGAGCGCCGCCGACCCCGGCCTGCGTGCCGACCTGGAGCGGTTGGCGGGGGATACGACCGACGACCTCGGCCCGATCCGGTGAGCACCGGCCGGCCGCCGCGCGGCCTGCTCGACACGACAGTCTTCATCGCCGCCGAGAGCGGCCGCAGCCTGCGCGCCGAGGCGCTCCCCGAGCGCGCCGCGATCTCGATCGTGACCAGGGCCGAGCTGCGAGCCGGCGTCCTCGCGGCGGACGACATCGCCACCCGCGACCGCCGCCTCGCGACCCTGGAGGCGGTGACGCGAATCGCCACCCTGCCGATCGACGACGGTGTCGACCGGGCCTGGGCGCAGATGCGCGCCTACCTTGCCGCCTCCGGCCGCAGCGTCAACGCTAACGACGTGTGGATCGCCGCGACTGCGGCCGCCAACGAGATCCCGATCGTCACCCAGGACGGCGACTTCGACGCCCTCAACGGCGTCGCCGGGCTGACGGTCGTCTCGGTCTGATCAGAGCCTGCAGTAGTTGCCTCGAAAAGCACATTTGCCTAGCTAGGCAAAACACCAGACTGGCGATCTCGCGACCGGTCTTGGGAGCGCGCATATGTGCGAAATACCGGGCATATGCGCGGAAAACCGCGCACAGTAGGATCGCCGGGATCGGATCATCGAGCCGGGAGGCGGGACGCTGAGTGGATCACGGTCCAAGTAGGGCCGCCGGCACGACCCCGATTCCGTCTGGACGCCGGTAGGCGGTCTCGCCGGTGGTGATGAGTATCGCGTCGAGAAGTTCGTCGCCGATCGTCGCCTGCAGCCAGCGGAGGTTGCGGGTGTCGTCGTCCTTGACCGTGCGCTTCAGCTTCACCTCAATTGCGACGACGCGTTTGTCCTGCGCCTCGACTATGAGGTCGACCTCGCGGTTGCCGCTAAAGGTCCGCAGGTGGCCAGTCCTCGCCTCGGCGAGCTGAGCGTAGACCCGGACGCAGAGAGTCACCAAGGACTCGAAGAGCGCCCCGAGGAGCGTGCCGTCGCGGGGGATCGGCGGCCCCAGAGCGGCGTTTTCGAGCAGACCCTCGCGGTTCGCCCCCAGGAGCCGCGCCGCCAGCGCCGGGTCGGCGAGATGGTGCTTCGAAACGGCGGACAGGCGCGAAAGGTGGCTACGGGTCGGCTGCCAGGCGGGGACGGGGTCGAGTAGCCAGAGGCGCTCGAGGACTGCTCGGTAGGGACGGGCCGCATCTTTTGAGAGCTGCTCGCCCTCGCCACTGGTTGCCGCCGCCCGGATCTTCTCGAACGAGGTCGTCGTCGCGGTCGCGGCGGCATAGGCGGCCATCCAGCGCTGCAGCCCCACTGGGTTTCGAACCGCGTGGCCGAGCTCCGGAAAGTCACGATCGACGACTCGCTCGACGTAGCCGTCGAGCTGCAGGCGCAGGGCGCGATCGGAGGCGCCGCGGAGACCGGGCAAGCCGGAGGCGAGAATCTCATCGACGTAGTCCTCAAGCGCGATCGAGGTCTCGCCACCGAGGTCCGGGCGGCTGCCCTTGAGCAACTCGGCCAGGCTCACCGATGGCGGGACCTCCAGGCGCTCGGCGAGGGTCAGCGGGCGCATCCGGATCGTCGGGATCCGCCCGGCCCCCGAGTGGCGGCCGGCCCCGTCAGGAGAGGCAGAGCCGGTGAGGAGGAAGCTTTCGGGTCCCGCGCCCTCATCGACCGCCCGGCGGACGAGGTCCCAGGTCTCGGGAAGCCGCTGCCACTCGTCGAGCAGGATCGGCTTCTTCGCCTCGAGCAGGCGCGCCGGCCCCCCTTCGGCGACGCTCAGCCGCGCCGGGTCGTCGAGACGGTGGATCGTCGCTGCGCGGCGCGAGGCCGTCGCCGTCTTACCCACCCCTTTCGGCCCCTCGATCGCGAGCGCGGGGAGGGAGCCGAGAATCTCGTCAAGCTCTTGGTCGAGGACGCGAAGCGTGTACGGCACGGGCTACCCTTCCATTTCGCATCAAGTTAGCCTTCGGTTTCGCAGCAGTATATCGGTCAATTTCGTAGGGGGATGATCGAGGGCCGAGGGCAGCGAGGCGGCGCCCGCAGGCTGGCCTGCGTGCGCAGCCAAAATAGCGCTAATGGGTCGATAATCGAGCTAATTAGACCCTCTATTAGCGCCATTATGAGAGTATTAGCTCCATGCGGAGCTTCGTCGATCTCGACAAGACCTTTGAATCCCAGCCCCGAGCCCTCGGCGCCATCCTCGCCCGGATCGACACCGGTAGGGGGCAGGAGCGTCTATTCGAGGATCAGCGCCCCGAGCTCCTGAGCCAACTCGCCGAGCACGCCCGAATCGCTTCGATCACAGCGTCCAACGCAATCGAGGGAGTTGTGGTCGGCAGCGATCGCGCAGAGCGAATCGCGGAGGGCTCCCATCGCTATCGCAACCGAAACGAGCGCGAGTTCGCCGGCTATCGGGATGCGATCGACATGCTGATGAGGCTGGACAGCCATGAGGAGCTGAGCGTTCCCTTCGTCCTCCATCTGCACCGCTTGCTCTTTGAGTACACCGACGGCGATGGCGGGAACCTGAAGAGCGACCAGAACCTGATCGTCTCCTATGAGAGCGGCCGCAAAGAGGTGGTCTTCACGCCGACGCCGCCGGAGGAGACCGAATTTGCACTGAGCGAGCTCCTGGTTCGCTACGGCGAGGCGAAGGCCGAAGGGCGCACCCACCCCCTGATCCTGATCGGGGCTCTCGTCCTTGACTTCCTCGCGATTCACCCGGTCGCCGATGGCAACGGACGCCTCGCCCGGTTGCTCACCACCCACGAGCTACTCGCCCAGGGTTACCGGGTCGCGCGCTACGTCAGCCTCGAGCAGCGCATCTTCGAGTCCAAGAACACCTACTACAAGACGCTCTATGACTCCCAGCGCAACTGGCACGAGGGGAAGCAAGACGTCTGGCCGTGGATCACCTACCTGGCGCGCGTCCTTGCTTCCGCATATGACGACTTCGAGAAAAAGGTCGCTGCCGCCGGCGAGCAGACCGGCAACAAGCAGGAAAGGGTCCGCGACTACATCCTCAACGAGGCGCCGGCTCGTTTCAGGCGGCGCGACGTCGAGCGGGCGCTGCCCGGAATCAGTCTCGCGACGATTCGGCTCGTGCTGACCGAGCTCCGCGACTCCGGTCAGATCAAGGTGGAGGGCTCGGGAGCCGGCGCCCACTGGACTCGGGTCTGACCGCCAACCATCCGAGACAAGCGCGGGGCCGAGACGAAGATCGCCGGGTCGAGAGCGACCGCCTCGCGGGTGCCGAGTCGTCGAGGTCGACCACCGCACCCTGCGTTTCTTGCACAATTCGAGGCTAACTACTTGCGTAATTCGAGGGCTGTAGGTTGCCTTTTTGGAGCGAGCGACGGGATCGGGGTTGGGGTAGGGGAAGCAAGGAGGCCGTCGAGGCGACTTACCAGGCCTGCCTCTCTGCAAAGTAACCCGTTTTCGGTATAATTTGCAGTATTGTGCGACCAATTCAGCGGCTGTCCGAGATTGCGGAGGATCAGTGGGGACTGATTACCCGGCGCCAGGCGCAGGAGGCGGGCGTTGGCAACACGTCTCTGGCTCGCCTGGCGGCGGACAGTCGGCTGGAGCGGGTGGCGCATGGCGTTTACCGCATTCGCGGAGCCGGGGAACCCGACCATCTCGGGCTGCGGGCCGCCTGGCTGCAACTCGCTCCCGAGACGCCCGCCTGGGCTCGCCTCGGCGAACTCGACGACGCGGTCGTCTCGCATGCTTCGGCTGCGAGCCTCCACCGGGTCGGCGACCTACGAGCGGACGTGCGCGAGTTCACGCTTCCGCGACGGCGCCAGACGCGCCGTCGCGATGTCCGGCTGCATCGCGGCGAGGTTCCGGCCCCAGATCGGATCGTTCTCTCCGGTCTGCCGGTGACCCGCGCCGCCCGCACGATCGCCGATCTTCTCGCTGACCACGTCGAGCCGGGCGTGGTGGGGCGGATCGCCGCCGAGGTGCTCGACGGCGGACTCGAGGGCACTGGCGAGGTCGCGGAGCGCCTCGCAGCCTACGCAACGAGGTTCGATCTACCTCGCGACGACGGGGAGGCCACGCTCGATCATTTGCTGGCCCTCGCCGGCTCTCGGGGACCAGCGGGCACGACGGCCTCGGCGATATGAGCGCCCCTCGCTACGACAATCCACAAGCGCTTCGCCAGGCTCTTGCCGACCGCCTGCGTCCCATTGCCGAAGAGAGCGGAATGGAGCTCTCCGCACTGCTGCGGCAGTTCGCGTACGACCGGCTCCTGTGTCGGGTGTTCAGCGCCGAGCCCGAGTGCTGGGTATTGAAGGGGGCGACGGCGATGCTGACGCGGCTGGAGGGGCAGGCCCGCCATACCCTCGATGTCGCTTTCACGTCGACCTCGTCGCCGGACTGTCGATGACCGGTGTCCCCGAGGACGCACCGCCGCTCGTGCCGATCGAGCTGTCGGGCATATCCCGCACGGCGTACAGGGTGTACCCGATCGCCGACCACGTTGCAGACAGTTTGTGCGCTACTTGAGCGTCACCCGCGTCCCGACGGGGGTATCGAGCAAAGCACTCGTTATCGGGATCTGGCCGATCTGGTCACCTTTGCGCACAACGTCTCGGTTGACGCCGACGAGCTGGGCCGGGCGCTTCGCTCCGAGGCGAGGCGGCGTGGACTCACGCTGCCCGATCATCTCGAAGTCCCTTCTTCCTCGGGTTGGGTCGCTGGCTATGCCCGCGTCGCCCGTGGCGCGCCTGGGCTCGAGGAGCGCGATCTGAAGTCCGCGGTGGCAAGCGCCAGGCGGTTCATCGATCCGCCGCTCGCCGGCACGGCTACGGGCTCTTGGGATCCGGCAGCAATGGCGTGGATTCCGCGAAAGTGACCGGGATCGAAGGTTTGTAACTCATCTTGGTTTCGTTTTCGGCCTTCCACGAGAGGGCTTCAATCGAGGTCGGGAAGAGTCACCGGAGGTTGACCAGAATGGAGCTACTTCTCGCGCGGAAGAGCAGTCAGCGGACCTCCGCAGCTACCGCTTGACGATGTTGTGAACCTCAATCACCTCCGGCTCGCCGGGCTCGATCCCGATCTCGGAGAGCACGGGCATCAGCACCTTGCCGAATGCGTCGAGCTGTTCCTGGGAGTCCCAGATCTCGCTCACTCGAAGTTTGCCATCAGTACCGAAGCAGACGTGGTAATCCATTCCGTCAGGTGGGAAGTGACCCGCCTCCTCCAACTTGCGGACGCTCTCCTCGTACTGCGCGGCTGTCAAGGACGCGGGGGCAAAGCGGATTAGGACGCTCATCGATTTCCTCCTTGATTGGATTGAGTCTGACCTTACCGCGACGGGCTAGCGGCTCTAGGGACCGCTGAGCGGACCGCGCTTCCGCTTTCGCGTGAAAGCAGCAGTGCCACGGCCTTCGACACTCAACGACCGCCGGATCTCGGTACGCCAACCGACGGGCTTTGGCTCGCGGGTCACGCCATCGCTTCGGAGGGCGTTGCCGTGGGGCCGACCGGTCGGCAGGCTCCCCCAGCAGGAAGGTGTCGTTCGGATGAACGGCTGCTCCCCCAGCGCACAGTAGGATCGGCCGCGATCCGATCGTCGAGCCGGGGGGCGGGATGTCAGGACATGCGCAGCAGGGGCGACTGAGCGCATAGCCCATGCAACTCCTCGACGACCAGCTGATCCTCTCCGCGAGCGATCTCAACAACCACCTCGCCTGCGCGCATCTGACCACGCTCGACCTGGCGCGGGCGCGGGGTGAGCTGGAGGTCGAGCTCGAGCGCGGGGCGGACGCCGAGCTGCTGGCCCGCAAGGGCGACGAGTACGAGGACCGCTACCTCGTGCATATGCGCGAAATACCGGACATATGCACGAAATACAGCGCGTCGATGGGCACGTCATCCTCGACCATCTCGTTGACCTCACTGGCCCTCGGGATCGGGCTCAGGCAGCGCTTCCGCGGTCAGGGTGGGACGTAGCCTCCGTCTGGCGTCGTGCGACCACGAGCCCGGCGTTCCAACCGGGTGCGCGCCCTCCTGCCGGAGGCCGAACCGACTCGGGGTCCAACCCGCTACGCGCGATGACCCAGGAGATCAACGAATTCGAGTTCCACATTTCCCCGGTCCCCAACTGATCGGGAGAGCAGCCATGGAGCGCAGTAGCTGCTGTGCGCCGTTCTCTGACAAGTTATGCGGTCTTATAACAACTGTCGTTATAACTGCTATAACTCGCCATAAGCATGGATCCCGTCCAAAATCCCTATACCCCGAATGCGGGCTCACGACCGCCGGAGCTGGCCGGCCGTGACGAGCAGCTTGAGCAGTTCCGGATCCTGGTGGCCCGCCTCAAGAGCGGCCAGACGGAGCAGAGCATTGTCGCCAATGGCCTCCGTGGGGTCGGCAAGACGGTGCTCCTGAACGCGTTTGAGGACTTGGCTGAGAGCGAAGGTTTCCTGACCTATTACCACGAGCTAACCGACGAGAGCTCGCTGATCCAGGAGTTGGCGCGTGACACCGAGCGCGCGTTGGCGATGCTGCGTTTGAGCGACAAGATCGCCCAGAGAGTGCGCGACGGCCTCGCTCACCTCAAGACGATCCGCCTCACCGGCCCCGAGGGCCTTGGGTTCGAGGTCGATCTGCAAAATGCAAGCGAGGGAACCATGACCGCCGATCTCACCGATTTATTCCTAGAGCTCGGCGCGGCGGCGAAGGGGAAGGGTCGGGGAGTGATCTTCCTCCTCGACGAGATCCAGTTCGCCGATGAGACGCACTACCGGGCCGTGATCAGCGCGCTTCACCGCTGCAACCAGAAGCGGCTGCCGATCTCCGCGGCCGCCGCCGGGCTCCCGCAAATCCCGCGCTTGACCGGGGAGGCGCGCTCCTACGCTGAGCGCCTCTTCGACTTCCCGACGATCGCGAACCTCGACGCCCCGGCGGCGGCGGCCGCCCTGGTGGCGCCCGCCCACGCCCGAGGCGTCGACTACGAGGAGGATGCGGTCGAGTTCGCACTCGAGTGGACCGAGGGCTATCCCTTCTATATCCAGCAGATCGGCAAGCACGCCTGGAATCAAGCCGCCGCCTCTCCAATCACACGCGCGGATGTGGAGAATGCATTGCCCGCAACCCAGGCGGCGCTCGATCGAGCGATCTACGAGGTCCGAGTTCAGCGCGCAACGGCGAATGAGCGGCGGTACATGAGGGCGATGGCCGAGCTGGGCGAGGGCCCATACCGGTCAGGCGCCGTCGCACGAAAGCGCGGGCAGGCTTCGACCGCGCTCTCCCAGGTTCGTCAGCGATTGCTGGACAAGGGGTTGATCTATGCGACCGAGGACTACGGCTACATAGACTTCAGCGTTCCGCGTTTTGCCGAGTTCATGCGTAGGTACATGCCTTACCACGCGCCACGCCGAAGTCCCAGGCGATCAGGGCCCAGCGCAGAGTAGGATCGCCGCGATCCGATCGTCGAGCCGGGAGGCGGGATGTCAGGACATGTGCGCCAAGGGCGACTGAGCGCATAGTCATCGCAGCCACCGTATAGAACCCGCAGCCGGAGGGCGGCACCTGAATCACCCAGCATCAGCAACGTCCGCGAACCTACACAACGCATTGACCAGCCGCATCTGCTCGATCGACTTGGCGTGGATGTCGAGCAGGCGCGGGCTGCAGACGAGCACTGCGAGGCAGCGCGCCCTGGAGATCGCGACGTTTAGGCGGTTGCGGGAGAAGAGGAACTCGACGTTGCGGGGGATCTGCTCGCCGCTGGAGGTGGCCATGGAGAAGAAGGCGATCTGGGTCTCCTGGCCCTGGAACTTGTCTACCGTGCCGACTCGGAGGGCGGGCCAGTGTTGCTGGCGACAAGCTAAATAGTGTCAAGTTGGTGACAAAACTGTCACGAACAATTTTGGTGAGGTTGTAGGTCCGAGGGTGGTGATAATGATCCACACCATGACGAACTCTGTGCTCTGGGACCTCGACCCACACACCGCAGCGAAGCATCGTGTCCTTCGCTCCTACCTTGATGGATGGATCCCAGTTCTGGGCAAGCAAGCTCAGCGGGTTGGGGACGATGATCCTCGCCTAATGCTTGTTGACGGCTTTGCCGGCCCGGGGCGCTACGCAGCTGGCGAGCCCGGCTCGCCCCTCATTATGCTGGATGCGCTTCTCTCCCACCAGAGCTTCAAAGAACTGGCGGGCGTTCGGTTCATCTTCTTCTTCATCGAGCATGACGAGGGCCGCGTTGAACACCTCCGCGAGGAGGTCGCAGAGCTTGGGAAGCTGCCGGAAAACGTCTCCGTCGCCATCGAGCATGGAGAGTTCGAGGCCACCTTTTCCTCGGTGATCGATCCGATCATCGAGGAGGGTGCTCATCTGATTCCGACCTTCGCCTTCATTGACCCCTTCGGCTATTCGAGCGCATCGATGTCGATCACGGGTCGGCTACTCGACTTTCCCCGCTGCGAGACGCTGTTCTTTCTACCGATGACCTTTATCCATCGCTTTGTCGGTCGAACGGGCCAGGAGGCCGCCTTGACGTCCCTCTTCGGAACCGACGAATGGCGTGCGGCGATACCGCTTCAAGGCGCAGCTCGAACTATTTATCTGTTGGAGCTATTCGAACGCCAACTCGAGCAGAGTCGGGGAGTCGAGTATGTCCGTTCGTTTCAGCTGCGTACCCGGAACGGGAGGGATTACCGACTTGTCTTCGGTCTTGGGCACCGTAAGGGGCTTGAGATCGCGAAGGACGCGATGTGGAAAGTGGACCCTCTCTCCGGGACTTCCTACACTGCTACTACGGAGTCTGGGCAGGAGGTGCTGTTCAACCCTGGCGACAATGTGGATACGTGGCCGCTTCTGGCCGAGCTGCGCGTGCAATTCGGGATGAAGTGGTTCACGATCGATCAGGCGGAGCACTGTACCTTGGCCGATACGCCATTCCGAAGCGGCCACCTCCGAAGGCTCACCCTCCAACCGGCAGAGCGAGAAGGCAAGTTGGAGGTTCAGCGGCCGGGAAGGGGCTTCAAGAACGCGAAAATGCGATTCTGCTCGTGACCGTTGACTCCCTGCGTCCGAACTGCATGCGAACATTCGTTCGTATGCCTAAAGGGGACGCCTGGTGGCCGACGAAAGGAGCGCAGGTATGGCGGACAACAGCGCGATCGAGTGGACGGAGGCGACCTGGAACCCGGTGACCGGCTGCTTCCAGGTGTCTCCCGGCTGCGCGCATTGCTATGCCAAGACCTTTGCCGAGCGCTGGAGGGGAGTCCCTGGGCATCCCTACGAGCAGGGATTCGAGCTTCGGCTCTGGCCCCAGCGCCTAGAGCAACCGTTGCGCTGGGCTCGGCCGCGGATGATCTTTGTGAACTCGATGAGTGATCTCTTTCACGAGGACATCCCCGAGGAATACATCGAGGAGGTATTCGAGGTCATGGGCAGGGCCGACCATCACACCTTCCAGATCCTGACCAAGCGCCACGAGCGGCTCGCGGAGCTGGCGTCGTCCCTTCCCTGGCATCCCAACGTTTGGATCGGCGTGTCGGTCGAGAACCGGCGGTTTGTCCATCGCGCCGACTGTCTGCGGGAGATCGACGCGGCCGTCCGTTTCATCTCGGCCGAGCCTCTGCTCGGCTCCCTGGAAGGCATTGACCTATCCGGCATCGACTGGCTGATCGTTGGCGGTGAGTCGGGGCCTGGACATCGACCGATGCGGATCGAGTGGGCGAGAGAGCTGCGCGACCGCTGTCTGGACGAGGAGGTTGCCTTCTTCTTCAAGCAGTGGGGCGGGCATCGGCCGAAGTCAGGCGGGCGCTTGCTCGATGGCCGTACCTGGGATGAGATGCCATCGAGACGGCAGAACGCCCTAGCAGCCGCATAGATCTATCGGTCCGCTGCGACTGGGCAGATCGACCGCGAGGGCTAGGCTGATGCTCGATCCGCCGTTTCTCCGCCCGGTAGTGGGCCGAGCTGCGAGCCGGTGTCCTCGCCGCGGACGATATCGCCACTCGCGATCGACGCGGATAGAGTCGTCCGATCCATACGGGTGCCTCCGACCTCTACGCGATCTTGTTCGATCGGATTAAGCGGCATCGCGCGGCCGAGCCGTCCTTCTCATGCAGCTGAACGACGACCAACTCATCCTCTCCGCGAGCGATCTCAATGACTATCTCGCCTGCGCGCATCTGACCACGCTCGATCTCGCTCGCGCCCGTGGTGAGCTGGAGATCGAGCCGGAGCGGGGGGCGGACGCCGAGCTGCTGGCCCGCAAGGGCGACGAGTACGAGGACCGCTACCTCGCCTGGCTGAAGGATGAAGGCAGGGAGGTCGTCGAGATCGCCCAGGAGGACGGCTCGCACGCCGCGCTGCTCGATGCCGCCCGGCGCACCGAGGAGGCGATGCGCGCCGGCGCCGAGGTGATCTACCAGGCGACCTTCCTGCGCGACGGGCAGCGCGGCCACGCCGACTTCCTGCGCCGCGTCGAGCGCCCCTCCGACCTCGGCGAGCACAGCTACGAGGTCGCCGACACCAAGCTGGCCCGCCGCGCCAAGCCCTACTTCATCGTCCAGCTCTGCTTCTACAGCGAGCTGCTGACGGCCGTGCAGGGCGTCGAGCCGGAGCAGATCCACGTCATCCTCGGCGACGGCGAGGAGCACTCCTTCCGCCTCGCCGAGTTCTCCGCCTACTTCCGCCACATCCGCGACGCCTTCCTGGCCTCCCTCTCCGACGGGCTGCCCGACACCTACCCCGAGCCGGTCTCCCACTGCCAGGTCTGCCGCTGGCGCACCCACTGCGACGAGCGCCGCCTCGCCGACGACCACCTCAGCCTCGTCGCCAACATCAACCGCCGCCAGCGCGAGTTGCTGAGCGGGGCGGGAATAGGCACCCTGGCGGCGCTGGGGAGCGCCGATCGCCTCGCGGTCGGGGAAATCGACCCCGGCGTCCTGGAGCGCCTGCGCTCGCAGGCCGCGCTGCAGCTCGCGGCGCGCCGCAGCGGCGCGCACAGCTACCTGCTGCGCGACCCCGAGCCGGGGAGGGGGTTCGCCCGCCTGCCCAGGCCGGCGCCCGGCGACGTCTTCTTCGACATGGAGGGGGACCCGTTCTTCGACAACGAGGGCCTCGAGTACCTGTTCGGCCTCCTCACCGCCGAGGACGGCGAGCCGCGGTTCACCGCGATCTGGGGACGCGACCGCGCCGAGGAGAAGGCCGCCCTGGAGCAGTTCATCGACCTCGTCGGCGAGCGGCGCCGGCGCTTCCCCGACCTCCACGTCTACCACTACGCCTCCTACGAGGTGACCGCGCTGAAGCGCCTCGTCGGCGCCCACGGCACGCGCGAGGAGGAGCTCGACCAGCTGCTGCGCGGCGAGGTCTTCGTCGACCTCTACAAGGTCGTCAAGGAGTCGATGCTGATCTCCCAGCCCAGCTACTCGATCAAGAAGGTCGAGGCCTTCTACATGGAGCAGCGCGACACCGCGGTCAGCGACGGCGGCGCCTCGATCGTCATGTTCGAGCAGTGGCTGGAGAAGGGCGAGGAGGCGATCCTCGACGAGATAGCCGCCTACAACCACGACGACTGCCTCTCCACCCTGAAGCTGCGCGACTGGCTGCTGGAGCGGCGCGCGGAGGCCGGCACGGCGGAGTGGTTCGAGCCCGAGCCCCAGGAACGCAGCGAGGAGTCGGTGGCCTTCCGTGAGGAGAACGAGGAGCTGATCCGGCGACTCGGCGACTCGGCGATGGCCCGGCTGCTCGAGTACCACCACCGCGAGGCGCGCCCGGTCTGGTGGGCCTTCTTCGACCGGGTCGATGCCGAGCCGGCGGACCTCAAGGAGGACGCGGAGGCGATCGCGATGCTCACCGCCGACGAGGAGCCGCCGCGCCAGGAGAAACAGTCCCTCGTCCACCACCTCAGCTTCCCGCCGCAGGAAACGAAGCTGGGGCAGGGGGCGAAGGTGTTCGGGGCCCCCGACGGGGGGCCAGCCGGGGAGATCGTCGCGATCGACCACGACGCCGGCCGGCTGGAGCTGAAGCGCGGCCCGAGCCTGGCGGAGCGGCCGATCCCGGCGGCGCTGATCCCCGGCGGCCCCTACGGCACCAGGGAGCAGCAGGCCGCCCTGCGCCGCCTCGCGGCGACGCTGCTCGGCGAGGGCGAGGACCCGGACGCCCACGCCGCCGCCCGCCAGATCCTCCGCCGCGAGCCGCCCCGGCTGCGCGACCGCGAGCCGGGCGAGCCGATCGACCACGAGGGGATGGAGCTGGAGGAGTTGAAGGAGATCGTCGCCTCGCTGCAGGACAGCCACCTCTTCGTCCAGGGCCCGCCCGGGTCGGGCAAGACCTGGACCGGCGCCCGCCTGATCGTCGACCTGATCGGGCGCGGCAACCGAGTCGGCGTCACCTCGACCAGCCACAAGGTGATCCACAACCTGCTCGGCGAGGTGGAGGAGGTCGCCGCGGAGCAGGGGGCCAAGTTCAGGGGCCTGAAGAAGTCCTCGTCCGGCAACCCCGAGTCGGAGTTCGACTCGGGGCACGGCCTGATCGAGTCGGTCGGCGACAACGGCGCCCTCAGCGACCTCGAGGTGGCCCTCACCGCCGGCACCGCCTGGCACTACTGCCGCGAGGACACGGCGCCGCTCGACTACCTGTTCATCGACGAGGCGGGCCAGGTCTCGCTGGCCGACGCGCTGGCGCTCGCCACGGCCGCCCGCAACGTCGTCCTGCTCGGCGACCCCCAGCAGCTGCCGCAGGTCTCCCAGGGGGCGCACCCGGAGGGGTCGTCGCTATCGGTGCTGGAGCACCTGCTGGGCGAGCGTCAGACGGTCGACCCCAAGCACGGCATCTTCCTCGACAAGACCTGGCGCCTGCACCCGCAGATCGGAGCCTTCGTCTCGGAGCTGATGTACGACGGGCGGCTGGGCTCGGCGCCGGGGCGGGAGCGCCAGCGGATCGAGGCCGGGGGAGGGCTGAGCGGCGCCGGCCTGCGCTGGCTGCCGGTCGAGCACCAGGGCCGCTCCCAGTCCTCGCCCGAGGAGGCGGAGGCGATAGCGGCGGCGATCGAGCCCCTGCTCACCGGCGCCACCTACACCGACGCCGAGGGCGTCGCCCACCCGCTGCGCCCCGAGGACATCCTCGTCCTAACCCCCTACAACGCCCAGGTCCGCTGCCTCCAGGACCACCTCCCCGACGGCGTCCGAGTCGGCACCGTCGACAAGTTCCAGGGCCAGGAGGCCCAGATCGTCTTCTTCTCCATGGCCACCTCCAGCGGCGAGCAGATCCCCCGCAACGTCGAGTTCCTCTTCTCCCGCAACCGCCTAAACGTCGCGATCTCCAGGGCGCGCTGCCTCGCAGTGCTCGTCTGCAGCCCGCGCCTGCTCGACATCCACGCCAAGTCGATCGAGCAGATGCGGTTGGTCAACGCCCTCTGCCGGTTCGCGGAGGTGGCAGAGGGACCTGCCAGGGAGCGAACGTGAGTGACGAGCTGAAGCCGCCTCACCCGGTTGCCCGCGTCGACGGGAGCGAGGACTTCGACGGGATCGACGCGACCGTCGCTGACTTCTGGGCTGGGCGTTCTCCGACAGCGCTCCGTCTCATATCAGCGAGGGCGGCTGCTCTTCGCGCGAAGAGCAGCCGCCCCGGCG